>JAQVOJ010000130.1 GCA_028702675.1 Bacteroidales bacterium | reverse complement strand
TTAAAAAAAACTTGGAAGAATTACTCCCAAGTTTTATATTATGATTATTAGTTTAATTACTTAAATGCTTCCTCAAAATTTTCTTCAAAAACCTTAGTCATTACATCGCAAGCATATTTGAACATTCGTGTATAATCATCTGCATTTGTATAAGTAAATTCATACTTATCTTCATGTTTAAAGAATTTTGAAGCTTCAGGAATAACCTCTTCAGCACTATTAATTGAGTTTATATTAAACATACCTAGCAAATCTATCAGTTGTTCTTCATTCAATTTATCTACAAGTGGTTTCATTCCTGCACCAAAGTGCTGAATTACTTTTTGGGTATTTGTGAAACTTCCCCCACTTTCGAGGTGAGTGCTTGCCGGCATAATTAGATCTGCCATTTGTGCTGTTTCTGACATAATATAATCTTGAACCATAATAAACTTGGCTTTAACAAGCATATCTTTTATGGATTCTTTGTCGAGAGCACAACCTATCGGGTCTTCGCCAAATATAAATAGATTTTTATACTTACCTTTTTCAATTCCTTCGGCAACACATTGATCATCAGGATTTGGTATTTCTGTTTGCCATACCTCGCTTAATTTTTTAATATTTTCTTTTTCCGAAAGATTAATTGTTCCTGGTCCATAACAACAATATGCTCCCATGTCTAATAAACCTTGTGCGTTATTTTTCTCTTTAAGAGCAATTATTCCGCTTGCTGTTTTCCCTAGCTTGCCGGTAATTAATGTCATGTTTCTAAATTCAAAACTTGTATTTCCGGAGACCTCTTTTTCTACAAATATTAATACTGCATTTTGTTGTGCATTGAATTCATTAGCGAATTTTTCAACTATATCTTTTCCGCCTGCTGCAATTGTAAGTTTATTATAATCTTCTTTTAACAGATTAGTCTTGTAAGCAGAAAAATTGATGCATCTATCCTTAATAAATAGTTGATTTTCTAAGTTGTTTTTGAGTAAATAATAATTTACCGCTTTTGCAAAATAGTAATAAGAATCGATTAAAACCTCTTCATCTGTTTTGTGCTTTAGCAGATGTTTTTTGGTTGTAGAATACAATGCTACCGGAATATTTTTAAAATTCCTTGCTTCGTTTACCATAAAACCAATTGTAGCATTATCGATGTTTAATTTAGGTGAGAATAAATAAATTTTACTTGCTTTTTCAATTTCATTAAAAGGAACATTTGCCATTGAATTATGTACATAACCCTTACCAGAAAATACATAATGAAAACTATGCACATTATTGGTTTTTACGCCTGCTCTTGCTAACTTTTGAACTAAATACTGTTCCTCATTTGTGAGTCTTGCTCCTGCAAAAAAAGCATTTTGGGATGCCTCTGTATTGCTGATTTTTGACAAAATAATTTTATATGCTTCATCAAAACTAATCTGGATATGTTTTCCATCTTTTTTAAGCATTGGTTTTACTATTCTATTGGCGCTATTATAGAAGTGATAACCAAATTTTGCGTATTTATCCAGATTGCCGGTTTTATTTACTAAGCCTTTTGCTCCTGTTACTCTAAAAATGAAATTGTTTTTATGATGTATGTTGATTGCTTCACCTGTACTTCCATAAGGGTTGATTGTAGTAAAAACATCTGTTTTTACAGGTCCTGGTTTAAAAGGTACATTTTCGGTAATAGCACCTGTAGGGCAAGCAGAAATACATAATCCGCAGCTTTCGCAGTTAGTGTTCAAGAGGCTGTTGCCCATACTTGGTACCACGACAGTTTCAAAACCTCTTTTTGCTAACCCTAAGGCTTTAGCCCCAACGATTTCGCTACAAATTCTCACACATCTAGAACACAAAATACATTTATTATTGTTAATTTCTATAAATGGATGGCTAAAGTCCACAGGTATGTTATTATACTCTCCTTTGTATTTATTCTGGTCTGCTTTATATTCTGTTGCATAAACCTGCAAATCGCAATTAAAGAATTCAGAGCAACCACATTCAAGGCATCTTGCAGTTTCTTCTATTGCTATTTGGTCATTATTATAACCTAATTCTACTTCATTAAAATTTTTTCTTTCCTTAGCTTCAAGCACAGGCATTTCTTTTCTAAGTTGCATTTCGAAATGCCCTTTATATTCATTCTCGTCTTGAATATTAAAATTATCCTTTTTGCTAACAAATTCTTCTTCAAGCGGGCTTAATTCTTCTCCCATCAAATACTGGTGAACACTATGCGATACAATTTGTGCTTGGGCAATTGCTTCAATAATTGTTGCGGGACCACTTACTCCATCACCTGCAGCAAAAATGTTAGGAATACCAGTTTGTAATGTATTAGGGTCTGCATCCAAGTTACCCCACTTATTGATTTTTAATTCTCCTGTTGTAGTATGGTTATTAATATCTTTTATAAAGTTTACATCAGTTTTTTGACCTATTGCTGCAAGAATGTAATCTACTTCTAAATCAAATTCAGAGCCCGGAACTTCAACTGGTCGTCTTCTTCCTGAATTATCCGGTTCGCCAAGTTCCATTTTAATCAAAGTTACAGATTTTACTACCCCATTTTCGCTGTTAACTTTTACTGGGTTTGTAAGAAACAGATACTCAACGCCTTCAACTTTTGATTCATGAATTTCAATAGGGTTTGCGGGCATTTCATGCTCGGTACGGCGATAAACTACATAAACCTTTTCTGCATTACAGCGTATTGCAGTTCGGCAACAGTCCATTGCAGTGTTTCCACCGCCTACTACAGCTACTGTTTTTCCGGTAAAATTTGCTCTTTTACCGGTTGCTTGCATATTACGAAGAAAATCTATTCCAGAAAATACATTGCCAGTTTCTTCGCCGGGAGTACGCATTAGTGTTCCCTTTTGCGAACCGATTGTTAGAATTATTGAATCATATTTATCTTTAAGTTTGGCATAGCTTAAATTGTCTCCTAACTTTTGATTGGAGAATATTCTAACTCCAAGTTCAGTAATTGTATCAATTTCTTTGTCAAGTACATCGTTTGGTAATCTATACTCAGGGATGCCATAACGTAGCCAACCACCGGGTTCGGGCATTGCTTCGTAAATATCGCATTGATGTCCTTTTATTTGCAACCAATAAGCTGCTGATAGACCTCCTGGCCCAGCTCCGATAATTGCAAGTTTTTTATTTGTTGATGGAGCAACATCCGGCTTATAATGGTGGTCTGAGCTTAAGTCTTTATCAGCCGCAAACCTTTTAAGATAATCAACCCCAACTCCTGTGCCTTCAAGCAAATTGCGACGACATTTAAGTTCGCAGGGTCTTACACAAACTCTTCCACAAATTGCCGGTAATGGATTTTTTTCTTTTATTAATCCTATTGCTTCGCTATATTGTCCTTTTTCTATAAGACTGATATAACCTTGCACATCTACATGTGCCGGACAAGTTAATTTGCAAGGACCTACGCAATCGGCATAATGATTGCTCATAATTAAGTCTAATGCAGTTTTCCGAGCTTTTTTTACTTTATCATTTTTTGTATGTACTACCATGCCATCAGCTACCAGAGTAGAACAGGATGGTTGCATAATTTTCATTCCTTCAACTTCAACTACACATACAAAGCATGATGAGTAAGGTTTTAATCTTTCGTCGTGGCACAATGTTGGGATTTTTATTCCGTTTCTTTGGGCTACTTGCAAAATGGTCTCGCCCACTTTAGCTTCATATTGTTTGTTATCTATGCTTACTTTAATCATAGTTTTAATTTTTCTTGATTAGATGATTTATAAAAGATCAATAGCATTGAAGTTACATTTTGTATAGCATACTCCGCAATGGATACATAAGTCTTGATCGATGAAATGTATTTGTTTGCGTTCTCCTGAAATTGCATTTACCGGACAATTTTTTGCACATACTGTACAACCGGTACAATTTTCTTCGTTTATTTTATAGGTTATAAGTTTTTTACAAACTTTAGCCGGACATTTTTTATCGTAGATATGAGCTTCGTATTCGTTTCGGAAATATTTTATTGTAGTAAGAACGGGGTTTGGAGCTGTTTGTCCGAGTCCGCAAAGAGAGTTTTCTTTAATCTGAATCGAAAGTTCTTCAAGTTTTTCAATATCTCCGTCAACTCCTTCTCCATCGCAAATTCGTTCAAGGATTTCTAACATTCGTTTAGTTCCAATTCTACAAAATGTGCATTTACCACAAGATTCTTTAACAGTAAAGCTTAGAAAGAATCGTGCTATATCAACCATACAGGTAGTTTCGTCCATTACAACCATCCCTCCCGAGCCCATAATAGCACCGGTAGCGTTTACCGAATCATAATCTATTATTGTGTTATCTAAACTTGCAGGAATACATCCACCGGAAGGACCTCCCAGTTGAACGACTTTAAATTTTTTGTTCTCCTGAATTCCGCCACCGAGTTTATAAATTATGTCATGCACTGTAATACCCATAGGTACTTCTACAAGACCTCCATGTTTGATTTTTCCTGTTAATGCAAAAACTTTTGTGCCTTTTGACTTTTCTGTTCCATAGGATGCAAATTTTTTTGCTCCATTAGATATTATCCACGGAATGTTGCTAAAGGTTTCAACATTATTTATGTTAGTAGGTTTATTCCATAATCCGGATTCGGCAGGAAAGGGAGGTCGTTTTGTTGGCATTCCTCGTTTACCTTCAATAGAGGCTATTAGTGCAGTTTCCTCGCCACATACAAAAGCACCGGCACCTTCTTTGACATAAATATCGAAATTGAAATCTTTTATCCCAAAGATATTTTTTCCAAGATAAGCTTTTTCGCGAGCTTGATTTATTGCGATATTTAATCTTTTAATTGCAAGCGGATATTCTGCCCTGCAGTAAATAATACCACTTGTCCCTGCAATCGAATAGGCGCAAATCAACATGCCTTCTATTACTGTGTGTGGGTCGCCTTCTAGTAAGGAGCGATCCATGAAAGCTCCGGGATCCCCTTCGTCGGCATTACAAATTACATACTTTTCATCGCTTTGATACATTTTTGCAAATTGCCACTTTTTGCCGGTAGGGAATCCTGCTCCACCCCTTCCTCTTAAACCTGAATCAAGTATTTCTTGAATTACTTGATCTTGCGACAATTTATCATTAGCAATTTTTTTTATTGCTGAATATGCACCTTTAGCCTCTGCTTCTTCGATATTTTCAGGGTCTATGTAGCCACAATTACGCAGGGCAATTTTAACTTGATCATCTAAAAAACTCTGATCGCTACCTTCAAAATAATTACCGTAAACTACACTGTCTTTTTTTAGTTCATTATTTAATAGATGCTTGTTTAAAATATTCTCAACTCTTGATTCATCTACATTACCATAAATAATAGAACCATTGCTGTCAACTATTTCTACAAGTGGTTCATTATAACACATTCCAATGCAGCTTGTTTTGCCTAGTTCGAATTTATACTTACCTGATTTTTTTAATTCAAGCAATTTGTTGTAAGTTTTATTGGCTCCTGCAGCAATGCCGCAACTGCCAAGTCCTACAATAATTTTAGTCTTTTCCATAATTATGGTTTAATATTTTCGTTAAGCTCTTTTTCTTTTCTTATTATCTCCTTTATAATTTTCACACATGATTTACCTGTGAGTTTACCATAAGTTTCATTGTTTATCATCATTACAGGTGCTAACGAACAACATCCTAAACATGCAACCGATTCTAAAGTAAAAAGATTGTCGCTTGTGGTTTTTCCGTCTTCAACATTTAGTTCTTCTTGTATCGCTTCTGTAATAGCTGTAGCGTTTTGTACATGACAAGCGGTTCCATGGCATACTTTGATAATATATTTACCTACAGGATTTAATCTAAATTGAGTATAAAAACTTGCTACTCCGTACATTTCGCTTAGTTGATGATCGGTTTTTTCTGCAATACGTTCAAAAGCTGCTCGTGGTAAATACCCGAATAAATTCTGTGTTCCTTGGAGTAAAGGAATTAAATTTCCTCTTTTGTTTTTTAAGCTGTCAATTAGTATATCCAACTTAGATAAATCAAAGTTCTCTTTTATATCTGGTTTTGGG
>JAQVOJ010000043.1 GCA_028702675.1 Bacteroidales bacterium | reverse complement strand
TGAGAAAGCTTACAATTATCTTTGTGCATCTGCTTCGTTGCAAAACTCTTGAAATATAAGGATATATCTGCAAGTTTCGACGCCTACCAGCTACACAAAGCTAATCGTATGAATAATGCGGGATAAAACTGTAAAAAATTCGCAAATTCGCAACTATAAAATTATTAACTAATTTTGGATAAATTTTTTCTTATGCAATTATTTACAAAAGTTGATTTACCCAATTTTAGTAAAAAGATAGATTTCGATACCGTTAGCTTACTTTTAGGCTCATGTTTTAGCGACAACATTGGTAAATGGTTACACGAAATAAAGTTTAATTCATTAAGCAATCCTTTTGGTACATTATATAATCCTATTTCGGTAGGTAATTGTTTACAACATATAATTAATGGTACTGTTTTTAGTGAAAAGGATTTATGCGAGAGAAAATCTCAATACTTCAGTTACGACTTTCATGGGAGTTTTGCTGGTAATGACAAAAAAATAGTATTAGAAGAAATGAATACTGCTGTTAAAAATGCTCGCAATACATTGTTAAATGTAGATTATTTGTTTGTAACATTTGGAACAGCTTGGGCGTTTGAACTAAAGGGAAGTAGTAAGCTTGTAGCGAATTGTCATAAAATGCCGTCAAATACTTTTAACAGGCGTAAGCTCGAAGTAGAAGAAATTGTAAATGTATGGGATAATTTGCATAATTTGTTATTTGAAAAATTTCCTAAACTTGATATAGTTTATACAGTAAGCCCGATAAGGCATTTAAAAGATGGAGCAATTGAAAATATGCAAAGTAAGGCTACGCTTTTTGTAGCATTAGATAAGTTATTGAAAAAAAATATTCGGGTACACTATTTTCCGGCATACGAAATAGTTCAGGACGAGCTTCGCGATTACAGGTTCTATGCTAAAGATATGGTACACCTTTCTGAAACGGCAACAGATTTTATTAAAGCAAAATTTACAAGTGCTTTTTTCGATAAATCTACTTTAGAAATCCTAAAGCAAATAGAAGATATTGTTGCAGCGTCAAAGCACAGACCTTTGCATCCGGAATCGGAAGAATACAAAAGCTTTTGCAATAAAATGCTTGTTAAAATAAAGTCTTTGGAACTAATATACCCAAATATGGATTTTTCAAGTGAGAAAACTATTTTCGTTAAAATGTAACCTAATATTATGACAATAGACATATTAATACACATAGCTTTGTTAATTGCAGCCTATCTAATTGGTTCATTCTCTTCGGCTTTTTGGTTGGTTAAGTGGTTTTATAAAAGCGATATCCGACAATTGGGAAGTAAAAATGCAGGGGCAACTAATGTTTTCAGAGTGTTTGGCTACAAACCGGCAATCCCCGTATTTATTGTTGACGTAGCAAAAGCTTTCGCTGCTATGCAGTTAGTATATTTTAGCAATATTGAAAACGAGCTTATAAATACAGTGTTTTTTCTTGCACTTGGTATAGCTGCTTTTGTCGGTCATGTTTTTCCTGTTTTTAGTAGCTTTAAAGGGGGTAAAGGGGTTGCATGTTTTTTAGGTATTGTTCTGGCTGTTGATCCTTTAATTGCTTTTTTTGCCGTATTGGTTTTTGTTATAGTATTGCTAGTTTCACAAACTGTTTCATTAAGCTCACTTATAGCATCTTTTGCATATGCTATTATTATGTTTATTAAGATAAATGATTCTAATTTACCAATATTGATATTTAGCGTAATAGTGCCAATAGTTATGGTATTAACTCATATTGCTAATATAAAAAGGATATTTAAAGGAGAGGAGAAAAGAATATTTTCATACCGAAAATGATAATACTTATTCTTAAAAGAATTTATGGTCAAATTAACAATTTTTAAGAAATGTTTAATATTAAGTGTGCACACAATAAGTTACATTTGTGCAATTACCAAAAATTTAAAAGATGAAAATAAATTATCTTACAAACTCATTTATTATTGTTGCATTAATTACAATTATTGCGATTATAAGTGGATGTAATAATTCCGAAAAAAATAACAAAACAGATATGGATACAACAGAAATGAAAGCTATTGATATAGCCGACTTAGATACAAGTGTATTACCTGCCGAGGATTTTTATCAGTATGCTACAGGTGGCTGGCAAAAAAACAATCCTTTGCCGGCAGAAGAAAGTAGATTTGGGTCTTTCGATCTTCTTGCCAAAGAAACAAATATTAAGGTTAAAGAATTAATTCAGGATTTGGCTTCTTCAGAGCATGAGAAGGGCAGTGTTGAATGGAAAATAGGTACGTTTTACAATCTTGGATTGGATTCCGTTAAAATTGAACAACAAGGCATTGAACCTTTAAATAAAGATTTTGAACGAATTAAGCAAATCGAAACCGAAGATGATATTGTAAGTCAAATTGCTTATAATCAGCGAAATGGAATATCCGCTCCATTTTATCTTTATGGCTCTTCCGATAAAGACGATGCTAGTATGGAAATTGCGTATATTTATCAGGGGGGATTAGGATTGCCAGACAGAGATTATTATGTAATGGATGATAGCAGGTCAAAAGAAATTAGAAAAGAATATAAAAATCATATCGAGAAAATGTTTCTATTGTTAGGTGATAACGAGTATAATGCTAAAGATAATGCTGATATTATCATGAAAATGGAAACTCAAATGGCTAAATCTTCAATGACACGTATGGAGTTGAGAGACCCTCATAAAACAAAGAATAAACTTAACTTAAAAACCATTAACGAAAATACTCCCAACATAAATATGGCATTGTATTTTGAACTTGTAGGTCTTCCGGTTCCAGGGATAATTAATCTTAGCCAACCAGAATTTATCGAAACTTTAGATAATATGTTCGGGACTTATACCATAAATAATTGGAAAACATATTTTAGATGGAAATTAATAAATAGTACCGCTTCATACCTTAGTTCAGATTTTGTAAATGCAAATTTTGATTTTTATGTTAAGTTTTTAACCGGTGCCGAAGAACAAAAACCGCGATGGAGAAGAGTTTTAAATGCTACTAACAAAAGTTTAGGAGAAGCTGTAGGTCAAATGTTTGTAAAAGAATACTTCCCGCCCGAAGCTAAGAAAAGAATGGATGAGCTAGTAATAAATCTAAAGCTTGCATTTGAGGAAAGGATTTTAAACTTAGATTGGATGAGCGATACTACAAAACAAAAAGCTATAGAAAAGCTTCATGCAATGAATGTAAAAATTGGTTATCCCGATAAATGGAGAGACTATTCTGGTCTTGAAATTACCGAAAATTCATATGTCGAGAATGTAATGGCATCAAACCGTTTCGATTTTGATTATATGATTAGTAAAATTGGAAAAAAGGTTGATAAAGAAGAATGGTTTATGAACCCACAAACCGTAAATGCTTACTATTCTCCAAATATGAACGAAATTTGTTTTCCTGCCGGTATTCTTCAACCTCCATTCTTTTATATGAATGCAGATGATGCTGTAAATTATGGTGCAATTGGTGTAGTAATAGGACATGAGATGACTCATGGTTTTGACGATCAAGGACGACATTATGATAAAGATGGTAACTTGGCTCAGTGGTGGACTGATGAAGATGCAGAACGTTTTAATGAAAAAACAAAAGTACTTGTTGACAGATTTAATGAAATTATTGTATTAGACACAGTACATGCAAATGGAGAACTTTCACTTGGCGAAAACATTGCCGACTTTGGCGGATTGGTTATTTCATACGATGCAATGCAGAAAGCAATGGACGGGAAAAAAGTTGAAAAAATTGACGGCTTTACTCCCGAACAACGATTTTATCTCGCTTATGCAAAAGTTTGGGCTCAAAACATCAGAGATAAAGAAATTTTACGCAGAACAAAAGAAGATGTTCATTCATTGGGTAAGTGGAGAGTAAACGGACAATTACCTGGATTAAATAGTTTTCATAAAGCCTTTAATGTGAAAGAAGATGACCCCATGTATCTAGTTCCCGAAAAGTGGGCTACTGTATGGTAAAACTAAAACTTATGTTATTCAGGGGCTGTCTTAAACGCAGCCCCTGCCTACTTAATTTCAACAAGTCTTTTTATTAAATCCAAAAACACTTTTGCAAAACATATTAATTTTGCATTATTATTTGTGGAATATTATTAACTTAGCAACTCATTTTTAAAAATTTAGTAATTAACTATATTTGAATCTTTTAACTTTTTTAATATCACACAAAATCGTGAATAAAATGACAAAAAACAAAAAATTTATTACTTGCGACGGTAACTATGCAGCATCTCATGTCTCATATATATTTAGTGAGGTAGCATGTATTTATCCAATTACACCATCATCAAATATGGCAGAAAATGTTGATGAATGGGCAGCAAAAGGAAGAAAAAACATTTTTGGTCAAACTGTGCATGTTGAAGAAATGCAAAGTGAAGCCGGAGCATCCGGTGCAGTGCACGGTTCGTTGCAGGCCGGAGCTTTAACTACAACTTATACAGCTTCGCAAGGGTTATTGCTTATGATTCCGAATATGTATAAAATATCAGGTGAATTATTGCCGGGTGTTTTTCATGTTAGTGCACGTAGTGTAGCTGCTCAAGCTTTATCAATTTTTGGTGATCATAGCGATGTTATGAGCACTCGTTCTTGCGGTTTTGCTCTTTTAGCAACAGGTTCTGTACAAGAAATTATGGATATTGCTCCCGTAGCTCATCTTACTGCAATTAAAACAAGAGTCCCATTTTTACACTTCTTCGATGGATTTAGAACATCTCATGAAATTCAGAAAGTTGAATATTTCGATAATGATGATCTCAAACATCTTGTTGATTGGGATGCTCTTGATAAATTTAGGCAAAATGCTCTAAATTCAGAAAACCCTGTTACTAGAGGTACCGCTCAAAATCCTGATATATACTTCCAAACAAGAGAAGCAGCTAATAAGTTTTATGAACCGGTTGCTGATATTGTCGATGAGTATATGGCTGAAATTACAAAACTTACTGGTCGTGAGTATCATCCATTTACATATTACGGGGCACCCGATGCCGAAAATATTGTAATTGCAATGGGGTCTGTTACTGAAACTATTCGTGAAACCGTTGATTATCTTGTTGAACAAGGAGAAAAAGTTGGCTTAATTACGGTACATCTTTATAGACCTTTCTCTGAAAAATATTTTAGAAAAGTTCTTCCTAAAACAGTAAAACGTATTGCAGTATTAGACAGAACTAAAGAATTAGGAGCAAACGGAGAACCTATGTATTTAGATGTTAAAGACATCTTTTATAATAACGAAAATGCTCCTTTAATTGTAGGTGGAAGATATGGATTATCATCAAAAGATACTACTCCTAAAATGATAATCTCTGTATTTAATAACTTGAAACTTAAAGAACCTAAAAATGGTTTTACAGTTGGTATTGTTGATGATGTTACTTATAAATCATTACCAATTCCTGAAGAAAATGTATCTGTATTGCCTAAAGGAACAATCGAAGCAAAATTCTTTGGATTAGGTTCTGACGGAACAGTTGGTGCAAATAAAAACAGTATTAAAATTATTGGCGAATCTACCGATAAGTATTGTCAAGCATATTTTGCTTACGATTCAAAAAAATCGGGAGGATTTACATCATCTCACCTTCGATTTGGTGATAACCCAATTCGCTCTCCTTATTTAATTAATAATGCAGACTTTATAGCTTGCCACGTACCAGCTTATATTAACTTGTACGATGTGCTTAAGGGTTTGAAACAAGGCGGGACATTCTTGCTAAATTCTGTTCTAAACGAAGAGGATACTGTAAAAATCTTACCTGAACACATGAAGAAAACTCTTGCAAAAAAACAAGCTAGATTTTTTATTATAAATGCTACAAAAATTGCTGAAGAAATAGGCTTAGGTAATCGTACAAATACAATCATGCAAGCGGCTTTCTTTAAAATTACTGGCGTAATTCCTTACGAAAAAGCTGTTGAAGAAATGAAAAATATGATTGTAAAATCGTTTAGCAAAAAAGGTGAAGATATTGTTAAAATGAATTTTGCAGCTGTTGATGCCGGTGCTAATAATATTCACGAAATTGAAGTAAAAGCAGAATGGGCAAATATTGAAACAGATGGGTTTAAAGTTATTCGTGATAAAAAAGTTCCTAAATTTATTGAAGAAGTAGCTGATGTAATGAATGCTCAAGATGGAGATGATTTACCTGTATCGGCATTTATAAATCGCCAAGATGGAACATTCCCTGCAGGTACTTCACGTTACGAAAAACGCGGTGTGGCAGTTAATGTTCCCGAATGGATTCCAGAAAACTGTATCCAATGTAATCAATGTGCTTTTGTATGTCCTCACGCAGCTATACGTCCTTTCTTACTTACCGACCAAGAAGCAGAAAATGCCCCTAAAGGAACTGGCTTTATCAAAGGTATTGGTGGCACAAAAGAATATAAATTTAGAATGCAAGTTAGCGTTCTCGACTGTACAGGTTGTGGTAATTGCGTAGATGTTTGTCCGTCAAAAACCAAAGCTTTAGAAATGAAACCACTTGGAACACAAATGGAAGAAAAGGAGCGTTGGACATATCTTGATGAAGTTGTTGGTTATAAAGATGATGTTTTACCGAAATTTAAATCTGTTAAGAATAGCCAATTTGCTCAGCCTTTATTCGAATTTAGTGGTGCTTGTGCAGGCTGTGGCGAAACTCCTTATATTAAGAACATTACACAATTGTTTGGCGAAAGAATGATTATTGCTAATGCTACAGGTTGTTCTTCTATTTATGGAGGTTCGGCTCCTAATTCTCCTTACTGTCCTAATTATAAAAGTGGTAAAGGTCCAGCTTGGGCAAACAGCCTTTTTGAAGATAATGCAGAATATGGATTTGGTATTGCAACCGGTATAAATAAAATCAGAGAAAAAATTTGTATCGAGTTGGAAAAAGCTAACTGGAATGGTGAACTTAAGCAAGTTGCAGATGAATGGTTAGAAACACGTATGGATGCAGAAAAAAATATCGTTCTATCAAAAAAATTAGTAAGCCTGTTAGAAAAACAAAACGACGAATATGCTAAAGAAATCCTTAAATATAAAGACTATTTGATTAAAAAGTCTGTTTGGATTTTTGGTGGTGATGGTTGGGCTTATGATATTGGATATGGTGGGTTAGACCATGTTATTGCAACAGGAAAAGATGTTAATATTCTTGTTTTAGATACAGAAGTTTATTCAAATACAGGTGGACAAGCATCTAAATCTACACCTGTTGGGGCAGTTGCTAAATTTGCTGCAGCAGGTATGAGAACTCGTAAAAAAGACCTCGGAGCAATGGCAATGACTTATGGTTATGTTTATGTTGCTCAAGTTGCAATGGGTGCAAGCCAAAGTCAGTATTTTAACGCTATTAAAGAAGCTGAAGCATATCCAGGACCATCTCTAATTATTGCATACGCTCCATGTATTAACCATGGCTTAAAATTAGGTATGGGTAAATCACAGTACGAAGAAAAACTGGCCGTAGAATGCGGATACTGGCATAATTACAGATTCAATCCATTATTAGAAAAAGAAGGTAAAAATCCATTTTCGCTAGATAGTAAAGAACCCGATTGGAGTAAATTCCAAGATTTCTTACAACTCGAAGTTAGATATTCTTCATTAGCTAAAGCATTTCCAAAACAAGCTGCTATATTATTTAAACAAGCAGAGGAAAATGCAAAATGGAGATATAATTACTACAAGCGACTGACTAATATTTAGTTATAGTGGTTTTGATTATTGATAAAAAAGTGCAGTTAATCTGCACTTTTTTTTATACGACTGCTTATGGTCTTAATTCGTTTCCTGAATCCCATACATTTTTTACTCTATAAAGAGAGGTTGTAAAGGTTCTGATATTAAGTTACTAGCAAATGCTGATTCAAATAGAAATAATACAGCTTCTTTCCCTTTAGTTGATACATCAAGGCTAAATTCATTGACATATAAATCAATATGTTTTAGCATTATGTTTGTATCCATATTACTAGCATATTGTTTGGCAAATCTTATGGCTTCTTCGGTGTTTTTAGAGGCATAGTCTATGCTTTTTTTAATCAGATTATTTATTAATAGTTTTATAGAAGAATCAATTTCCCTTTTTATAGATATCCCACCAAGAGGAACCGGTAAATGATGATTTTTATACCATAATTCGCCTAAGTCAAGAACTTTTACTAATCCTTTGTTTTGATATGTAAACCTACTTTCGTGGATTAATAATCCTGCATCGCATTGATTCGATAATACAGCATCTTCAATTTCATTAAAAACATATATTTCAGGCTCTTTAATATCGGGATAAGTAAGTTGTAACAACATCATTGCTGTAGTATTTAACCCGGGTACAGCAATTTTAATATAAGGAATTTCATCAGGATATATTTTTGATTTACTTACAATCATTGGCCCGTTTTTTATGCCAAATGCTCCACCACTTTTTAATAATTGATATTGCTTACTCGCTTTAGCAAAAGCATGATAACTCAATTTACAGATGTCGAGTCCTCCCTCTAAAGCCATATAGTTTAGTTGTTCTACATCTTTAAAAACAACATTAAACTTAAAGCCTTTTGTGTCAATTTTATTATTGATTAAGGCATAGAAAATAAAAGTGTCGTTTGGGCATGGCGAAATTCCAAGATTAAAATTCTGTATCATAATGCATCTATTAGTCTAAGTAATAGTTTATTGTTGTTTTCTACAGCTTTTGCTGTGTCCCATTCTGATTGCTTCTGCCAGACAAAATTAGAAACGGTTCTTAGAGCACATGCTTTTATTTGAAACATATTTGCAATTTGAAAAATAGCAGCACCTTCCATTGTTTCAATGCAATCGTTATTTATTTGATAAATTTTAGGTCTTTCGTGTAATGGAAGATTATAAAATGTTGAAACTGTTACTCCTTTTATCCCGATAACCTCGTTAAGATATTTAGAAATATCAATATCTGAGAAAAAAGCTTGTGCTTGGCTTGCAGCTGTTTTATCGTTGTGTAAAAATATAGTTTGATTTTCTCTAACTATTGCAATATCCGCATAACAGTCACTTTCAACCGAATAGGATTTGTAAACTTCTAATTTTTTTGTTGTACTTCCACATATACCACTGTTTATTATTAATTCGGGCTGATACTCTTTTATAAATAATGGTAAATTCAATAAAGTATTAGATATTCCCATTCCGGTAACTACAAATGGAATCTTCAATGCATTATGTTGAATAAAACCACGATTAGGTTCTATCAGATTACATTTAGCGTTTTTTATAAGCCAATCCAATTCATGCGAAGTTGCTACTACAATCAATTTGTTCATATTAGCAAAATAAGCTAATTTTTCTTTAAATTGCGACCTTAAAAATTAAAACTATGGATTTTTCATTAAATGATTTAAGCAAAGGCTCTTACGCAAGAACCGATACTTACGATAAAGAGAATACTGAGAAACTTGCTGAGAATTATAAGTCAATATTGGGTTTAATTGGCGAAGATACAACCAGAGAAGGATTGTTGGATACTCCTCTAAGAGTTGCAAAAGCCATACAATTTTTAACTCAAGGATATAATATGAATCCGGAAGATATTTTGAATTCTGCCAAGTTTCAAGAAGATTATCAACAAATGGTAATTGTTAAAAATATTGAACTTTATAGCATGTGCGAGCATCATATGATTCCATTTTTTGGAAAAGCTCATGTAGCTTATATTCCTAATCATTATATTACAGGATTAAGTAAAATTGCGAGAGTAGTAGAAGCCTTCTCAAGACGCTTACAGGTGCAGGAACGGCTAACTACACAGATTAAGGAATGTATTCAAAACACTCTTAATCCGTTGGGAGTTGCTGTTGTAATAGAAGCCCAGCATATGTGTATGCAAATGCGTGGTGTACAGAAGCAAAACTCAGTAACTACAACCTCAGATTTTACAGGTGCATTTCTTAAAGAGCCTACGCGAAAAGAGTTTTTACAGTTAATTTCAGCAAAATTGCATTAAACTTTTTAAAAATAGATTTTATGAAAGCTTATGTTTTTCCCGGTCAGGGTTCACAATTTCCAGGTATGGGCAAGGATATCTTCGATAAAAATGATAAAGTAAAAACAATTTTTAATGATGCTAATAAAATACTAGGATTCAATATTTCGGAGATTATGTTTCAGGGAAGTCCCGCCGATTTGAAACAAACTAAGGTAACTCAACCTGCTATTTTTTTACATTCGGTAGCTCTTGCAAAAAGTAAACAAGGCAGCTTTAAACCCGATATGGTTGCCGGTCATTCATTAGGTGAGTTTAGTGCTCTCGTAGCAATTGGTGTGTTGGATTTTGAAAGTGGTTTAAAGCTCGTAAATCGGAGAGCAATGGCAATGCAAGAAGCATGTGAGTTACAAGAAAGTGGAATGGCTGCTGTTATTAATATGGATCCGGATATTGTGGCAGAAGTTTGTAAATCAATAGAAGAGGTAGTGGTTCCTGCAAATTTTAATGCTCCTGGACAAATTGTAATCTCAGGTTCTAAAAAAGGCATTGACATGGCTATCGAGAAACTGAAAGAAGCCGGTGGAAGAAAAATTATTCCACTACCTGTTGGAGGGGCTTTTCATTCACCATTGATGGAATATGCTAGAAAAAAATTAGAAGAAGCCATTGATAATACAAATTTTAATAACCCAATTTGTCCCATCTACCAAAATGTTGATGCAAAATCGCATATTGATATTAGTGAGATGAAGCAAAACTTAATTAAGCAACTTACTCATCCTGTTTTGTGGACTCAAACAATTGAAAACATGATAAACGATGGTGTAAAAGAATTTATTGAAACAGGACCTGGTTCTGTTTTACAAGGTTTAATTAAAAAGATAGATATAAATATAAATGTAAGATCGATATAAACTTAAAGCCGGATAGTACCGGCTTTAATATTTTATCTTTCAAATAGATTTCCTACTATTGAGCGAGACCCTTTTCCTTCGTTACCTCCAATAGGGCTTAGTTGTTTAATTAGTTTTTTGATAGGCATTGATTGTAACCAGACCTTACCAGTACCTTGAAGTGTTGCAAGGAATAAGCCTTCTCCTCCAAATAGCATTGATTTTAAATTGCCGGCACGTTCTACGCTATAATTTATTCCTTCGTCCTGAAATGCAACTATACATCCTGTATCAACTCTAAGTTTCTCGTTATTAAGCTCTCTTTCTATAATTGTGCCTCCAGCATGTACAAATACCATTCCGTCTCCTTGAACTTTTTGTAAAATAAATCCTTCGCCACCCACTAAACCAGAGCCTAGTTTTTGATGTAAGTGTACCGATAATTTTGTCCCGAAAGCTGCACATAAAAAACTATCGCGTTGAGCAATTAAATTTGTACCTAATTTGCTCATATCAATTGGTACAATTGTTCCTGGATAAGGTGCGGCAAAAGCAACTCTACTCTTACCCTGCCCTAAATGGGTAAAGTGAGTAATAAATAGCGATTCGCCTGTAATCATTCTGCCGGCTCCCTGTACAAGTTTTTTAAATAATCCTTGATTTGGTTCTGAGCCATCTCCCATTTTAGTTTTAAAATCAATGCCATCTTCCATGTAAAGCATAGTTCCGGCTTCTGCAATAACAGTTTCATTAGGGTCTAGTTCTACTTCAACCATCTGAATATCGTGGCCGATAATTTTGTAATCAATTTCGTGACATTGCATAATTTTATTGAGTTTTGGTTTATGCCATAAAGTTAATATTAACTTACATATTTGCATAAAAAAAACGGTATTATAACCGTTTTTTTTAAATATATTATTAAAACGTACTATTCAATATTAAAAACATTACCACTATTTAGTAAATCATCAACATTTTTAATTTTGGAGTTTGCTTTAGCATGTTCTATTTGTTCTTCGAGAAGTCCTTCGTAAGTATTATCTTCAACGGATCTGATTACACCAACAGCTACCGGATGAGTAGGATAGGTCATTCGTGCAAGCATATAATGAACATTAGGATTAGGATTGTTTGCATCATGAACTAATATATCGCTTTCGCTGATGCCGTTCTCTCCAATCTTAACTACTTCAAGGTCTTGACCCTTTAGAATTAACCCCTTATCTCTTTCTTTACCAAAGATTAAAGGTTTATTATGCTCAACATAAATAATTCTGTCATCTCTTACATCTTTTCCAGTAATTTGTTCGTGAATAGCATTATTAAAGATTACACAATTCTGAAATACTTCAATAATTGAAGTTCCTTTATGTAAAGCTGCTTGAAGGAATACGTCTTCCATTCCTCGTGGTTCTTTATCAATAACTCTGGCAAAGAAGTTTCCTTGTGCTCCTAAAGTAAGTTCTCCAGGCATAAATGGTCTTTCTATTGTTCCGAAAGGAGAAGTCTTAGTTTTTGAACCCATTGGTGTGGTTGGTGAATATTGACCTTTAGTTAGTCCATAAATCTTATTGTTAAAAATAATTACGTTTAAATCAATATTACGTCTAATAAGATGAATAAAATGATTACCACCAATTGCCATACTATCTCCATCGCCGGTTATTACCCAAACATTTAAATCGGGACGAGCAGATTTAAGTCCGGATGCAATTGCAGTTGCCCTGCCGTGTAAGCTATGAATACCATAAGTTTTTATGTAATAAGGAAATCTGGATGAGCATCCTATCCCTGATACAAATACAAAATCATCTTTTTTAACACCAAGTTTTGGAAGAGTGTTTTGTACTGATGAAAGTATTGAAAAAGCACCGCATCCTGCACACCATTTAATTGTGGAGTCAACGGTAAAATCTTTTTTTGTTAGTTCTTGTGTTGAATTGTTATTATCAGTCATTTTTTATTCCTCCTCTAATAATGTTTTGAAACGTTTTTTCAATTCACTGATGAAAAATGGTAAGCCTTGTACTTTATTGAACTGTGAGTATTTATATTGTGGATAGATAGATCTAAGATAATCAGCAAATTGCCCGAGATTAAGTTCACAAATAATACGTTTTTTAAACTTACCTAATACTTCGTCTGTATTTTTAGGCAGAGGCATTATATAGTTAAATTGAGCTAAACTTATATCATATCCTTCTTCACGCATTTCCTTAACAGCACTATAAAGAGCACCGTAAGTACCTCCCCAACCAATTACTAACAATTCTCCGCCATCCTTTGAGCCGTATATATCTTGTTTGGGTATATAATCAGCAACTCTATTTACTTTTTCTGCCCTGTATTGGCACATAAGCTGATGGTTAAAAGGATCGTGAGAAACTTCTCCATAAACATCCGATTTTTCTAATCCACCTATTCTGTGTCTTAATCCTTCTTGTCCTGGTAAAGCCCAAAATCTGCTTAATTTTTCAGGGTCGCGTTTATAAGGTTGATAATTAGGATCATTGTCTTTAACACGTGGTGTTTTTATTTCAGGTAAATCCTTCATTTGTGGAATTGGCCATAATTCTGTTCCATTAGCTAAATAGCCGTCAGATAATAAAATAACCGGTGTCATGTGTTCTACACTAAGTTTTGCTGCTTCAAAAGCATATTCAAAACAATTCCCTGGTGATGATGCGGCAATTACTATGCATGGGCTTTCTCCACTTCTTCCGTGAATTGCTTGCAATAAATCACTTTGTTCGGTTTTAGTTGGTAAACCTGTTGAAGGTCCACCACGCTGAACATTTACGATAACAAGAGGTAATTCAGTAATTACGGCTAATCCGGCAGCCTCAGTTTTCAATGCTAAACCTGGCCCTGATGTAGAAGTTGCGGCAAGGTAACCGCCAAAGCTTGCTCCAATAGCAGTACATATCCCGGCAATCTCATCTTCGGCCTGAAAAGTTTTTACTTCAAGATTTCGTAGTCCTGATAATTCTTGTAAAATTTCGGAAGCCGGTGTAATAGGATATGAACCTAAAAATAGTTTTAATCCTGCTTTTTCGGCTGCTGCAACAAGACCCCATGATGCGGCAATATTACCCGATATTTTTTTAAACTTTCCTTTACGACCCTTTTGAGGGTTAACATGAAACTGATTAGTCATTGCTTCCACAGTTTCTGCATAATTAAAACCTGCTCTTAAAACAGCAATATTAGCTTTTACTAATTCTGGTTTTTTAGCAAATTTTTCTTGTAAGAAATGCTCTCCCATTGTCATATCACGGTCAAATAACCAGAAAAGCAATCCCATTACAAACTGATTTCTGGTTTTATCAGCCGTTTTGTTATCAAGTCCAATGTTTAATTCCCTAACAGTAGCTCTTGATAGAGATGTTATTGGAGCTTTCACTAAATTAAACCCTTTTAGGCTTGAGTCATGTAAAGGATCTTCAATAAAACCTGCTTTTTTATAATGTTTATTATCGAAATTATCAATGTCGATAATAATTGTAGCACTTGGTTTTACCCATTTCATATTTGCTTTTAATGCAGCGGGGTTTAGTGCGACTAATACGTCAGCAAGGTCGCCAGGGGTTTGAACTTCTTTATGTCCAATGTGAACCTGAAACCCTGATACTCCTGCAATTGTTCCCTGGGGAGCGCGTATCTCCGAAGGATAATCAGGAAAAGTTGATAAATCATTTCCCAAAGAGGCACTGGCATCAGAAAATTGCATCCCTGTAAGTTGCATACCATCTCCTGAGTCTCCGGCAAACTTAACCACTACCTGTTCGAGTTCAATAATACTGTTTTTGTTGCTCATTTTTATAAAATAGTTGTTGTTTATTTTCTTACAAAATTAAATACTTTAGGTTATTTAAATAGGTAATTTTAAGATTATTTTTGAACTAATAATATTTGATAGTTTAGTCTATTAGAAGATTAGGTTAAAAATATGTTGTAAAACTATATTATTTTTTTCAAAACTAGATGATAAAAATGAAAAAAGCCGACATAAAATCGGCTTTTTTTGTGTTTAATAAAGTTCATTGAATAGTTTACATCTCTTTTAAATAAATAGAAATTCCTTCTTGAGTTGGGTTTAATGCTTCTTTACCGCTTTGCCAGTCGGCAGGGCATACTTCTCCATGTTTTTCGCAATATTGCAAAGCATCAACCATTCGCAATGTTTCATTTACACTTCTGCCAAGATTCATATCATTAATTACCATGTGTCTGATGATACCGGATTTATCAATTAAAAACAGTCCACGATAAGCTGCAGCCTCACCTTCAAAAATGCTGTCGCCTTCTTCGTTAATATCGTATTCACCGGCTAATACTTCAAAATTTTCAGATATTGTTAGTGAAGTGTCGGCAACTAATGGGAATGTAACTCCTTTAATTCCTCCTTCGGCTTTATCGGTTTGTAGCCATTTCCAGTGAGAGAATTCACTGTCGGTGCTGCATGCTACTATTTCAACATCACGTTTTTTAAACTCATCTAATTTGCTTTGAAATGCCCTGATTTCTGTAGGGCAAACAAAGGTAAAATCTCTCGGGTAAAAGAAAAAAATAACATATTTTTTACCGATGTATTGATCAAGCGAAAAATCTTCTACAATATCTTTACCGTTAACAACGGCTTTTGCTTTAAAATAAGGTGCTTTTTTTCCTATTAACATAATTCTGAATTTTTAAGTTTATTATTAAAAAACAGAATTATGATTTTATTGTTTAATCCTTTTCGTCAGAATCATTAACAGTATATTGAAACCCAAGACGTTTCCCTGTTTGAATCTTAGATTTATTTATTTTTTCTTTCATTTGAGCAACAGAAGTAATTTTAACTTTCTCAAATGGTGGGACTAACAAATCAAATTTAAGAGCATACATTATACTAGATTCGATAACTTCACGTAATGTATCATAGTTTGGAGTGTTTTTCCCGAAAGCCGGATAACCAAAGCCAAGTTCGCGTCTTCCTTCTATAAAGAAAGTAGATTCTTTATTTATAAATATTCTTCCTATTAGGTATCCTAAATCCTCTAACCTATGATACTTAAATGAGTCGGCTAAAAAATTATATATGCTTATAATACCTGCGTAAGTAGAGATTGGATTCTCTTGAGCTTCGGAGTTTTGCCAAATCTGGTGGGTAGGGTCAAACTCAAAAATATTAGAGTGCATGTTAAATATTAGCAAATCTCCTGCAACTTTAATTTCTGCTTCAAACATGCCTCTGTCCCTGTATTCTAAGAGGATTCTTTCGTCTTCGTTATTTAAATTGTCATTATACTCTTCTACTAGATCCTGAAGAATTTTTTTTATAATTTTAAATGCATTTTTAGCATTGTCGTAAACAATTTGTTTTGTAGTAGATTTGATTTGAAGGGTTTCAATAATCAATTCCTTGTTTGTTTTATCGTTCATAATGATATTTTTAATAAGCTTTAGCAAAAAGTACTCTTTGTTTAGATGGTTTCCCTGTAACAATGCACTTTCCATGTTCTGGATTAGAATTAATAGGGATACATCTTATTGTAGCTTTTGTCTCTTCTTGGATTTTGTTTTCAGTTTCGCTTGTTCCGTCCCAGTGAGCATATATAAACCCAGGATTTGTTTCAAGTATATTTTTAAATTCCGAATAAGTATCAATGTAGTGAGTGTTTTTATTTCTTAGTTCAAGAGCTTTATTGTAGATATTATCTTGTATATCAATTAATAGCTTTTCGATATGCTCAACAATTTGTGCAGACGAAACAGTTTCCTTTTCTAAAGTATCTCTTCGTGCCACTTCGTAAGTTTCGTTTTCAAAGTCGCGAGGTCCAATTGCAAGCCTAATAGGTACGCCCTTTAATTCATATTCGGCAAATTTAAATCCCGGTCTTTGATAGTCTCTATCATCAAATTTAACAGTAATGTTTTTAGACCGGAGTGTCTCAACAAGTTTATTAACACGTTGCTTTATGGCAGATAGCTGTTCTTCGGTTTTATATATTGGGACAATGGCTACTTGCAAGGGAGCAAGTTTTGGTGGTAATATTAATCCATTATCATCAGAATGGGCCATTACTAAAGCTCCCATAAGTCTAGTAGAAACTCCCCATGACGTTGCCCATACATACTCTTCTTTATTCTCATTGTTAAGAAATTTTACATCAAATGCTTTAGCAAAATTTTGACCTAAAAAATGTGAAGTGCCTGCTTGTAGTGCTTTACCATCCTGCATCATTGCTTCAATTGAATAGGTTTCGAGTGCTCCTGCAAATCTTTCGTTTTCTGTTTTTGTGCCAATAAGAACAGGAATACCAAGATAATTTGTGGCAAAATCGGAATAAACCTTTATCATTTTTTCAGTTTCTTCAATTGCTTCTTGTTTTGTGGCATGGGCTGTATGTCCTTCTTGCCATAAAAATTCAGCAGTACGCAAGAATAAACGTGTACGCATTTCCCACCTAACAACATTTGCCCATTGGTTTATAAGTAATGGTAGATCTCGGTACGATTGTATCCAATTTCTGTAAGTATTCCAAATAATAGTTTCTGAAGTTGGTCTTACAATTAATTCTTCTTCAAGTTTAGCTTCAGGATCAACTTCTATTCCTCCTTTTTCAGAGTTTCTTAAACGGTAATGTGTAACTACAGCACATTCTTTAGCAAATCCATCTACGTGATCAGCTTCTTTAGCAAAAAACGATTTAGGAATAAATAGAGGAAAATAAGCATTAACATGCCCGGTTTTTTTAAACATATCGTCTAAAATAGATTGCATTTTTTCCCATATTGTATAACCATATGGTTTTATTACCATACACCCCCTAACAGCTGAGTTTTCAGCTAAATCAGCTTTAATAATTAATTCGTTGTACCACTGAGAATAATTTTCTTTTCTGCTTGTAAGTATTTTAGCCATTTATTGGTATAAATTTTGTATGTAATTAATAAAATTATAATGTTAAACGAGATGTCAAAACTACTAAAAAAACAATATATCATGAAAGCAAAAATTTTAATACCGATTGCATTCATAATTTTCGCCAGCTCTTGTTCTACGATGTACTACACGGGAGGCGAATTTGATGATGTTTATTATTCGCCAAGCGACAGCAAAAACAATACCGAAGCTATGGTTAATGATGATGCTGTAAATACAAATAAATCTGCTTACGAAAATGTTTATGAGCAGGAGTTTGAATCTCCCGATTCATATGAGTCAATTAGTAATAACGAGAGTGTTTATGAAGATCCTACAGGAAATTCAAACGAAGAGTATTATTATGATGAGGATGGTAACCTAACTGTTAATAATTATTACATTGATGATTATTATGAAGATAGTTACGCTTCTAGATTGAACCGTTTTCACGACTATTACTACTATGATCCGTATTTTGACCCTTATTGGAATATAGGTTTTAACTACTCATGGGGATACCCGTATTATAGTAGTTGGTATTGGGGTTGGGGTTACCGTCCATATTATTCATTTGGTTGGTATACTCCTTATTATTATGGAGGATATTATGGTTACAATAGTTGGTATGGTGGTTACTGGAATGGATATTATCACGGATATAATGATGGTTATTATAATGGTGGTGGATATTATGATGATTGGGCTGATAATGATAATTCAGATAATTATTATGGACATAGAGGTTCGGCAGGTGGAAATGGTAGTAGCTCATCTAATAGAACTCCCGATGATTCAGGACTTACTAATACTACAGTAAAGCCATCAGCAAGTCAAGCACAAGTAGCCGGAAGAGAAGCAAGTAAACCTTCGGATAATGGTACAAGCTCAGAACCTAATAGAGAAGTTGGTAATGAAAGTTTAAATATTACAAGAGACCCGTCATCAGCTGATAATAATTCGGGAAGAAGTCCCGTAAAACCTGATGCAAATGTTAGAACTCCGGAAACGGGGACTTCAAGAGAGAATCTAAATAATTCAGGTCGTACACCTGCTATAGATAATAATGCTTCTCGAAGACCAAGTTCTACAAATACCAGAACTCCCGCTAATGCAAAAGAACCCTATGGAACATCTAATACGGGTTCTAACAATAGAACTCCTGCTGTAAATAGCGGTAATAGTAGAACTAATAATCAAAATGCATACACGAGACCGAGTTCTGTAAATACAAACACGGGAAGTAGAACAAATAATAATAGCTATACTCGTCCTGCTTCAAACAATAATACTTATAACAGAAGTAATTCAAATAGTCGTACTAATAGCTATCGTTCTACTACACCGAGTAACAATTCAGGCTCTTATAATCGAGGGACTAGTAGCCCAAGTAGAACATATAATTCGGGAAGTAGTGGCAGTAGGAGCAATTATAATTCGGGAAGTAGCAGTAGTGGAAGTAGAAGTAACTATAGCTCTGGAAGTAGCAGCAGTGGAAGAAGTAGTTTTGGGTCAAGTAGTAGTGGAAGAAGTAGTTCGAGTAGCTCAAGTGGACGCTCTGGCGGAAGTTCAGGCGGTCGTTCAAGCGGAAGCTCGGGTGGACGTAGATAAATAAAATAAATAATTAAATAATTAAAGAGATGAAAACTAAAATAATATTCAGTATTATACTAATGTTTGCAACAATTAGTTTAATAGGTCAAAACGAAACCGATGCACTTAGGTATTCTTATCAATTCCCTGGAGGTACAGCACGTGCAACCGCAATGGGTGGAGCTTTTGGTGCCTTGGGTGGTGATATTACTAGTTTAAACATTAATCCTGCCGGATTAGGGGTATTTAGATCTTCTGAAATTAGTTTTACTCCATCGTTTGAATTTATTAGTTCAGATGTAAAATATATTGACCAGGTAACAAATGATTATGATGTGAATTTCAATATTAATAGTTTTGGTTATGTTGGTACAGCTATAATTGATAATAGTAATAGTAAATTTAAAAATTTGAATTTTGGATTTGGATATAGACGCTTAATTAATTTTAATGAAAATACATTGATTTCTGCCAATAATCCATACAACAGCATGACAGATTGGTTTGCAGACAGAGCCAATGATACACATTGGAATAATTTGGCTTCACAAGACCCTTTTTATTCGTCAGTTGCATGGGAAACATATCTAATTGACCCCAAAAATCCCGGAGATTCAACCCAATATTCTAGCACTTATAATGATGTTTATGGCCAAAAACAAACATTAAGTATCGGTAGAAGTGGGTATGTAGGAGAGTATAGTTTATCAGTAGCTGCAAACTATAACCATAAACTTTATTTTGGTGGAAGTATAGGAATTCAGGCATTGAGATTTGAACAAAATCTTTTTCTTACCGAAACAGATAATAGTGGAGATATTGCAGGGTTTAATGAATTTCAATTTGATGAACATCTTAAAACATACGGTACAGGTTTAAATTTTAAATTTGGGTTATTATATCGTCCTCTTGATTTTATTAGGATTGGAGCTGCAATTCATACTCCAACATTTTATAGTTTGAGTGATGAATGGAGTACTTCGGGTAGCTCATTGTTTGATAACCCCGACAAAAGTACATCGTGGGATTCTCCACAAGGAAATTACGACTACGAGCTAAATACTCCTTTTAAAGCTATTGGTAGTTTGGCGTTTATAGTATTGCAACAGGGTTTGATTAGCATAGATTACGAATACAGCGATTACTCATTAGCTAGGCTTCGTTCATATCATTATCCGTTTATTAGCGAAAACGATAATATTAAATCGGAATATAAAGCAACTCATAACATTAGAGCAGGATTAGAATATCGTATTGAACAAATAAGTTTAAGAGCTGGTTTCGCTTATTTCGATAGTCCGTATAAATCAGATCATATTAATAAAGATTCTTATCATTTTATGTATTCTGGTGGAGTTGGATTTAGAACACAACAGTTTTATTTTGATTTAGCTTACGCTTATTTAACAGGTTCCGAAATGTATTACCTATATGAAGGAACTATTAATAGTCCGGCAGCAGAGATAAAAAATACAAGTAATAGAATTGTTGCAACCATTGGTGTTAGATTTTAGTTTTTTATGATGTTAGTAATTAAAAGCATTAGTAGTAATAACTCTATTAATGCTTTTTTTATTGGTTGAAAAATAAATCTATATATACAGGTAAGTGATCAGAAAACCCACCTTTATATTTATACCCGACATAAGTTCTTGATACTTGTTGCCCTGTAAATCTATCATCATCTTCAAGAAGAAAATCAGCATTAAAAACATGTGCATTTTCTTTGTCTGTATATAGTGAAGTATTTTGATCGAGCAAACCACCTGATACTATTATTTGATCTAGGATTCCCCAATGTCCATTGTATTTATGTGTACCTAGGCCTTTTTCTTCTTGTAAGTAATACGACAAATTATAAAGTGATTTATGTCTAATATTTTCAAAAATTGTTTTTGCTTTTAAGCTTTCAGTTAAGCTTCTGTCTGTTGGATAGTCGTTTAAATCTCCACTTACAATGATATTCGCTCCTGGTTGTGCTCTCATTATTGAATCTGTAACTCTTCTAAGAATACTAGCGCAGAACATCCTTTTTTCTTCGGTTTCCATTTGCCCGCCCCATCTAGATGGCCAGTGATTAACAAAGACATGTAAAGTATCGTTATTTATTGTTCTACCTCTTACGTATAAAATATCTCTTGTTGATCTTCCCATACTAGCAGGGAAATTAATTGGAATTGGTCTGCTATGGTCGGGAGTAAAACGATTTTCTCTATAAAGTAATGCAACGTCTATACCTCTACTGTCGGGAGATTCGAAATGGATGATTTTGTAATTAGCTCTATATAAGGGTGTTTGGTTTACTAAGTCTTCAAGAACTTTTCGGTTTTCGATTTCTGAAAGCCCAACGATTTCGGGGAGCTCCCATCCGCCAACAGCAGTAATTACCTGATAGATTTGATTCAATTTTGTTTTGTATCGTTTAGGTGTCCAGTATTTACCTTGATCGGGAAGGAACTCTTCATCGTTTTTATTAGGATCATTTTCGGTATCAAAAAGGTTTTCAACATTATAAAACATAAATCGGAACGAGTTCCTTTCTGTTAGTTCATGTTTATTCTCAACTGGATTGTCAGTAGCTTTCTTGTTGGATGAACAAGAGCATGCTATAATCGATATTAGAAAAATTAAAATACTTAATTTCATACTATTCAATTCTTTCAAATGCACCTAAATCAGGATTATTATCAGTTAATCTTGATTGACCATCTTTATCTAAGGGAAAAGGTGAAGAAATTAAAGCATCTCCTGCATCTTTTGCCGGTGAAAGTGTGTCTAAATGATAGTCGTAAGGTGAGCTTATATTAATAAATTTTGGGTTTTGATTAAGAACTATTTGATTAAAAAACTGGGGGTTATCAGTGTTAATCTCGTTGTTAGATTTAATTATACAGTGATCGAAGAAAAAGTTGGTCTCTGCCTCGGTAACAAGGTCTAAACCTAATTCTAATTCTTTATTGCCATATATGATACAATTTCCAAAATATGCTTGCGTTAGATCTCTTAATTCAAGCATCGATTGTCCACTATTACCGGAGTATGTATAGTAGTTGTTTAATATTAATTGAGGAGATTGTCTGTTTCCTGTCCAATAATTAGCCATTGTACAATGAATAAAGGAATATTTACCTCCAATAACACATGCGAGAGTATATTGTCCTGCATTAGCAAATACGCAATTATGTGCTTCAACGTGTGCTCCTAATGCATACAAGCACGCTACATTCATATTTTCTATTGTAGTATTTGAAATTACTAAAGAAGGTGTTCCTGGTGTAACTACAGAATCAACCTGTAAGCCAATAATCCCGTTCTTTATAATAGCGTTGTCTATTTGATTGTATCTGCTCCCTGCTAGGAGATGAATCCCCCCAAATATTCCTTTTACATTATTGTTTTCATCAGTATTGAATGCTCCCCATTGTCCGGGGATTTCACTATATGATGATTCTAATCTATCTCCCAAAAAACTAACAGGTTGGTCTGTTGTCCCATTTACGGTAAGTGTTCCTTTAACAAATAGGCTTGAACCTTTATGAAAATAAACATTTGTTCCTGATTCAATAGTTAAGCTAGCAAAAGTATCAACAAGAGCTGAATTGTATATTAATACCGGTTTTGTATTGGTCCAGATAGTATCAGAATAAATAATATTGCCATTTATTAGTACTACGTCTTGTCCAAATGCAACTAAATCAATATCTTGAATATTATTATTAGTTATAAAAATAATTGAATCGTGTTCAATCATTTCGTTTCTACCCGGATCTATTGTTACTTCAACAAAAACAAAAATTGAATCGCCCGGAGGTATTGTAATGTCTTCTTGTAATATTGCTTGATTTCCGTTTATGTTAATTCTATAATTAGATTGATTTTGTTTTGCCAAATATACTTTATCAATAATAATTGCTTTAGTATTGCTTGGATTGTAAACCTGAAAATATTTGGTAGTTGAGCCTATACTACTAAAAATCGTATCAAATTGTAATGTGTCAACAGAAAACAATAGTTTATCGTCTGGGTCGGTAGCATAGCTTGTTTTATCACAAGAGCTTAAATAAATAAGGAGTCCCAAACTCAATAAAATTAATAAGAAATAAGTATATCTCATAATGTTTCAAAATTAACATTAATTTTGAAACGAATTATTGTAAGAAATATTTAATAAAACTAAAACTATCTTATAATATTAACAGTACCACTTCTTTCTTTAGGATTTCCCCAAATGTCATTAAATTTGCAATACCAGCTATATGCACCTACAGGTAATAATTCATCTCCTTTAATCACACTACCATGGTCAGTACCGTCCCAAGCCATTTTGTGTGGGTTGTATGGGTCGAACACATTAGTTTCAAACACTTTGTTTCCCCATCTGTCGAAAATAA
>JAQVOJ010000129.1 GCA_028702675.1 Bacteroidales bacterium | reverse complement strand
CTGTTCTGTCAAATGCAAATTTTATTAATTTAAAATTGTTGTGCATGAATAATACGGGTTAAGTAAAGGTTTATATTTCTTTAAGATTGAACATGAAAGTATTTGCAGAAAGTTTATTGTGGAGTAATAGAAATTTGTTAAGAATAATACATGCAAAATCCGAAGCAATCTGCTATCCACCGCCGTCATAACTGCTGTCCTTGTGACAGCAGTTATCTAACAACAATAACATCATTAACTAATCCTTTTTCGCCAAAATAATCTTTTGCACTACTATATATATACTCTTCCGGTTTATAAACGAATCCAGCTTTAACCGGATTGTAGTGAACATAGTTTATTTTTTCATTTGTGACTTTTGAACTCCATAATTCAATCGGATGATTTTCATGTTGCCAAAATTTATAGTCTCTTACATTTGAAGATTTCTTTGCAGCATTAGAAAATTGTTCCAATAAAAACTCTTTCCGACTCTCTTTAGGATTCTCTTGAATTGCTTTCACTATAGCCTTACTTGTAAAACGCTTCAAATCTCCAATAACCTGTTGAGGAGTAAGTTCTGATATAATTCTGAAAATCAAATGAACATGGTTTGTCATAATACACCAAGCAAATATTTCCATTCCTTTTTCTTTTTGGCAAAAATGCAAACTATCAATTATAATGTCTTTGTAAATATTTCTTGTAAAGACATCTAGCCAGTTTACTACAGAAAAACTTATAAAATAAACGCCTTCAGGATTATGGAATTTGTAGTTTCTGCTCATAATACAAATGTACTATTTTTAAAAAACTATCTTGTGGTTTGTAAATACTTCAAACCACAAGACTTAGTCTTGCGGCAACGGAGTCTTGCGGCAACGGAGTTACCATTTATTAAATTGTATTTTGCCATAATATTCAAATCTTCAACAAACTTACAATTCATCCTTTAAAGAAATAACAAGACGCAATTCACTATAATCATATTTTCCGTTACCAGCCTCTACTAATTCTGTAAGAGAACTTAAGTCTTTGTCTTTTAGAAATTCTTTAATTTCTTGAAACCTTTCCTTTTCAATTAATGCTTCCGGCTCGAGTTCTTTATTAAGAACAAAATGCAATAAATGATTGAAAACAGTAGAAAACACTAGCCCCCTTTCCTTAGCAATTTCATCAACACTAAGCCCTTGTTTAAACAATTCAAAGCTAACTAATTTTGTATTAGGCTTACTTTTCTTAATCGGTTTTGCAATCACAACAGGTGCTTCACGTTCAATATTATTTCTTTCGCAGTAGCTGTTAACAATTTCCAAAATTTCATCTCCAAATAAATTGATTTTAGCCTTCCCTACACCCTTTATTTGCTTTAATTGGTCGTAGTTTTCGGGTAAAACACCGGATATTTGCTTCAATGTTTTTTGATGAAATATCATATATGCTTTAAGCCCTGACTCTTCGGCAACCGACCGGCGCCACACAACTAACTCTTCAAGTAAATCGGTATGCAAATCTTGAGTCTCTGCATATTCGTAAACAGGCTTTTTCTTATTAAAAGTTTGCTTAAAATCAAGCTCCGAATCGGCTATTGTTTTTATATAACTCAAGGTGTTAAAACCACTCAGCGTTTTACTAAGTGCATTCAACTTAATAAAAATCTCTAATTCAAGTTTCCCTAATATTTCAGTAATTTCTTTCTTAATTTCTTTATTGTCGGCATCAAAATGCATTCTTGTGAAAGGCTCGTGCAAAAGAGTTTCAATATTATTTTTAAAATACTCAGAAGCTTTACAAATTCTATTTTGCAAATATTTGTTCTGTTCGGGCATTACATCCTCTAAAAATATTTTGTTAAGCTGTTTCTGAAAACTATCAGCTACTTTAAATATGCTTTCGTTTAGTTTATTAGCAAGTTCATCAAGCGAGGATTGGTAATCGTTTAAGAATTTATCTACGTTCTTATTATACTGTTTTTTAAGCCAGTAAAATAACTTTTTCAATTCTGTAAAATCAAAAAGCTCTCTAATCAATTCTTTTTGATACGAAGACTTAAACTCGTCAAGCACTTGATTATCCGGCTGATGCTCGCTAACATATTCATTAAAAGATTGTATTGTAAAGTCGGTTTTAATTGCTGATTCGTGCAGCTTTGTAAGAAGTACCAACCCCTCTAATGTTCGGCAGCGACTAAGAGCCACATATACCTGCCCGAAAGCAAATGCCTGACTTACATCTATAATAGCTTTATCGAAAGTAAGCCCCTGACTTTTATGAACTGTGATTGCCCATGCAAGTTTAAGTGGTAATTGCTCGAAACTACCAATTACTTCCTCCTCAATTTCTTTAGTTTTCTCATTAAGTTTATACTTAACATTTTCCCATGTTTCGGTATTCACATATATTTCATCTTCATTTTCGTCGCATTTTACAATCACGATATCCTCATCAAATCCGGTAATAGTGCCAATTTTACCATTATAATATAGTTTATTAAACGAAGAATCGTTTTTAATAAACATTACTTGTGCTCCTTCCTTCAAAATCAATTCTTCTTCGGTCGGGTACATATATTCCGAAAAATCGCCATCAACAATTGCCCTGAATTTATGCGATTTTGATTTGATATTATCGAGTTTTGTCTTATTAATTCGTAAAGCAATATTATTGTGTGTTGTAAGAGTAATATAGCCTTCGTCGTCAGCCGGCGAAAAGTCCGGAACAAATCTGCTGTTAAGCTGATTATACGACTCTCTGCTTAAATTATTAATTCGTATTTCTCCTAAAAGCTTAATAAATGCCTCATCTTGCTGGCGGTAAATATGTTTAAGTTCTATGGTTGTAAATCCTGATTTTTGTAAAGCCAAACTGCTAAAAAAATATGCATTTCGATAATATTTACTTAACAACTGCCATTCATCATCTTTAATAACAGGAGCAAGCTGGCTTAAATCACCAATCATTAACAATTGCAATCCGCCAAAAGGGGCACTGTTTCTTCTGTAAGTTTTAAGAACATCGTCAATAGCATCGAGCATATCAGCTCTAACCATACTTATTTCATCAATAACCAAAAGGTCGAGGCTTTTAATCAGTTTTATTTTATTTCTATTTAGCTTATGCCTGAATCTTTGATTTTCATCATTTCGATTACTTGCAGTATCATTGTGTGAAGCAATATTAGTTCCCGGCACAAACGGGCTAAATGGTAACTGAAAAAACGAATGTATTGTAACACCACCTGCGTTAATAGCAGCAACACCCGTTGGAGCCACAACTATCATTCGTTTTGGGGATATTAAACGTATATTTTTAAGAAAGGTAGTTTTTCCGGTTCCAGCTTTGCCTGTAAGAAATATGTTTGTATTAGTGTGTTGAACAAAGTCGTATGCAAGCTTTAATTCTACATTGTTTTCAAAATCCATTATTAACAACCATTATTATAGTTATCACAAATATAATAATTTTTGAAACAGTCAGGGTACTATCATTAAAGATAGTCTGAGACTTTCAAAACTTCAAAAACTCGAAAGTAATAAGTGAGCTTTTAGCCTTTTTGCTTAACAGATTTCAGAAATCTAAATCCAAAGTATGCTATTAACAATAGTATAATCAAACTACTAATATACGATATAATATTCCCAATTTTATATGATTTAGGTTCAAATTTGAATTCGATAACATGTTTACCTTCCGGCACTATCATCGACCTAAGCACATAGTTAGCACTAAAATGTTCTGTTTCTTTTCCGTCAATATAAGCCTGCCAACCTTTTGGGTAATATATTTCGCTGAATAATGCCAATTGTGGATTTTTTGTTTCTGATTCGTAGCGCAAATAATTTGGGGCATAATCAGTTAAATATATTCCGGCATTAGGATCGTAATTAAGCTTAAAGTCGGCTAATTTTGCCTCAAACTTTTCATCGATAACAGCTTTATTCTTTGTATCTAAATTTCGCAAAGTGATAAGTTCCTCATTACTACCTGGAACTATTTCATAATCTTTAACAAACCATGCATTTCCGAGAGCAGAATTATTCCGAATTGGTTTTGCACCCCCATTATAAATTACGTATCTGGTGTTTAACATATTAAGAACAGGAGTATTGCTATTATTATTAAAAATATCGCTTACAGTATCTTCTCCTATCTGATTGCTAACAGCAACATTTGCAAGATACATAGCCATTTGCATTTCCGAAGCCATTACAGAGTCCATTAGTGTTTGATAACGCTGCATTTTTGCTCCGTGGTATCCACCTATGCTTTTATGAAAATATGAAGTACTTGCATCATTAAAAACGCTCACCGCCAAATTACATACTCTATAATGTGGATCTTTGTCCTGCAGGATAATATTATTAGCACGAGTAGGAAGATATGGAACCTCAAACTTTTTGGCCAAAACAAAATTATCATTATTCAAGTACCTTCGGTTTACTACCCACATATCAGTTAAAATCAAGACAGCCAAAATTAAAAATGCATATTGGTGTTTAATTTTTTTCTTCATTATCAAGAAAATGAGAGCTGCAGCTAAAACCACGAACATAAGAGAACGAAATGCATCAGCACGCACCACATCTTTACGATCGGCATGCATAGCAGAAACCGTATCTGCTTTAATTCTAGGTGCTAATTGATTATATTGTGGGTGATTACGATATCCCTCAGCCATTTGCTTGGCAAGACTATATTCGCCCTCTCCTTCTACACCAAGCAAATCAGGTTTTGCAATAAACGCAAGCAACACAACCCCTACAATTCCAATACTTATATAAAAACTATTTTTGAGTTTTAGTGGTTCTACTTTATTTAAGAATATCTCTCGTAATCCTAAAAATGCGAGTAATGGCATTGCAAACTCAGCAATTACCAAAGTCATACTCACAGTTCGGAATTTGTTATACCCCGGGAAATAATCGAAAAATAAATCGGTAAACCACATAAAGTTTCTTCCCCATGCTAGCATAATACTCAAAATCGTAACAATTACAAGCCACCACTTTAGCTTTCCTTTTACAATCAAAGTTGACAATACAAACAAGAAGAAAATAATAGCTCCGATATAAACAGGACCAGATGTAAATGGCTGTGCACCGAAATAAACAGGCATACTCTCTATAAAATCATTTGCATTTTGCTTACCGTAATATTTTTCAATTACATTATAACTCTCCGAATCTTTACTCAAAGGAGCACCTGATGCACCACCTTTTACGTTAGGAATAAGAAGTGTAAGTGTTTCATCTAATCCATAACTCCAGTCGGTTGCATATTTTTTTGTTAATCCATCTTTCCCCCTCATCGAATATGGAGCATATTCCTGAGTAGTAATTATATTACTAGCATTAATTCCAATGGCTAATACCGCTCCAATCACTAATATTCCGGTTGTTTTAGCAAATTGAAAGATTTTCTTTTCTCTTATAGCTTCAATAAGCAGTATTATACCTAAAACTAATAATATTAAAAACGTATAATAAACTATTTGTAAATGATTAGTAAGAATTTGCAGTGCCAAAAAGAAACTCATAAGTAACATTCCCGGTAAAGCTTTTCTGTCGTATGCAAGATAGAATCCGGCAATTACAGGAGCCATGTATCCTATAGCTAATGCTTTGGTAACATGCCCTGCTGCAATTATTATAAAAAAGTATGACGAAAAGCCAAAACCAATTGCCCCTGGAACAGCTAGCCATGGTTTAAGTTTAAATACAATAAGCAAAATATAAAACCCAAGAAGATAATAAAACAGATAAAATAATGGACCTCCTACGCCAAATGTTATAATCTTTTGCACTTTATCAAAAACATTTTTTTCTTTTGGAGTACTAATTAAATATGTAGGCATTCCACTAAACATACTGTTTGTCCACAAAGTAATTTCACCGGTTTCGTCTTCGTAAGTATTTTTTTCGTGTGCTGCTGCCTGCCATACCTTCCAATCGTGCATATCCAGTTTTTTTCCTGACAAAACAGGCGAAAAATATAATGCTGAAATCAAGAAGAATATTACAACCGCCAATAAATGAGGTAATACTTGCTGTTTAAAATAGTTTTGCATAAGTGTATCTATTTTGTTTTGCACAAAAATAACAGAAAATTATAGATACTAATATC
>JAQVOJ010000128.1 GCA_028702675.1 Bacteroidales bacterium | reverse complement strand
TAACATGCGGTATATTTTATTGCCGAGATAGTGCTGAAATCAACGGTTGTAGCTCGCTTCAAACTTCATCGTGGTTTGACAGTGAAGTGCTCCGAAATCGGCAACAAAAACATACCGCTATCCGTTACAAGCAAGCCGAAGAAAAAGATAACGAAAGAATGACAATGAAATTTTTGCTGCATAAAAAAGGAAAAAAAGGATTTGGGAATAGCATATTCGGCAACCCGAGCCTTCTGTCTAATGATTTGATTACACAAAAAGCTATTATGCCCTCCACTTTATTATTAATAGTGAGTGTTTTTGTTCTCTCCCTTACAACCTCATGTTTTGTGACTAGAAAATCTTCTGTAATTGAAAAGATTTCGTTTGGAAATGGGGGCGGTTTTACAGGAAATGTCACAGAATACACATTATTTGCAAATGGAGAAATAGAAAGGCATGAAAGTATAACTGATGAAAAAACAATAATAAAGACAATTGATAAAAATGAAGTAATTAAAATTAACAATCAGATAAGTAAACTAAAGTATAAAACATATACATTTAATCATCCGGGAAATACTTATTCGTTTTTGAGAATTGTTGAAGAATCAGGAAAAGAATATTATATTTCTTGGGGTGAACCATCAAAACAAGTAAAAGCAGAAATTACACTGTTCTATACAAAGTTGACTAATCTTGTAAAATAAAATATCATGAGAACAAAACTTAACTTTAAATTATTATTGCTTATAGGAATTTTTGCAAGTGTTTCTTTATATGCTCAGAAAACACCAATAACTAATAATTTTAATTCTCCATTTTGGCATAAAAAAAATACAAGTAAAAACCAATCTGTATTAAGACCAACTGTTTCCGCAAAGCATCTTGACAAAACAGAAAATGAAAAAATTATTAGGTACGATAATTCTTTTATTATGAATTTCTATCAGAAAAAATCTTTATCACGAAGTAATGCAATTGAAAAAATATCAGAAGAGTTTAATTTGGACGAAAAATCTTCTTTTGCCCTTATTAAAAGTGAAACATGTAAATTAGGTATTATACATTCCAAATATCAGAGAAAATATAATGACATACCAATTGAAGGAGATATAATAATTCTACACGAGAAAAATGGTATTGTTTTAAAAGCTAACGGTCAAATTACTGAAATAAATAGTTTTAGTGCAACTCCATCAATTAATTCACAAATAGCAAAAGAAATAGCTAAAAATTATGTAACGTCAAAAAAGATTTTATCAATATCAGAAACTGATCTTGTAATCCTTAATTTTAAAAATGAGAATATATTAAGCTATAAGATAAGAATTGACGCATTAAACCCTATCTCAATGAGCAATATATTTGTTGATGCAGAAACCGGTAAGATAATAAATACTATTAGTTTAATATCTGAGTCAGATGTTACAGGAACTGCAGAAACCTACTATAGTGGAACACAAAACATAACAACTGACAGTTATAGTGCAGTTTACAGATTGAGAGAGAGTTCAAGAAACATTCATACATATAATGCCACAAATGATACAGACTTTGTTGAAAATGTTGGATTTACTAATCCACAAGATTTTTACGATGCTGATAATAATTGGTTAGGTGTTCCATATTTGTCATCTTTAACAATTAGTGATATTGCTTCTGATTGGTGGCATACTTTTTTAGCTGACGAAAGTCCTGATCTTTACATAATAATAAGAGATGGTTATAATAATATTGTTTATACTAATTACTCAAATTATATAAATAATACTTATCCACCTGTAACAATAAATAATATAAACCTTTTTCTTACAAATCCCCCATATACTTTTGAGTTATGGGATTATGATTCTGCTAATGACGATGACTATGGTGGAACATATTCATTAAATACAAGTACAGGTTACCATACATTTTCAGGTTTTGGGAATTATGGTAGTTATTCGGTATCACAACTCAACAATCCTGCAACAGATGTCCACTGGGGTATGGAAATGACCTATGATTATTATATGAACATTCATTCAAGAAATAGCTTTGATAATGCAGGAGCAACAATTAGAAATTTTATTAATCCAACTATTTTCTTTGAACAAAACCCCAATAATGCTTTAGCCATGGGTGCTCCTTATAATATTATGTGTTACGGGATGGGTGACGGTTCTTATATGAATCCGGTTGTTGGGTTAGATGTTGCTGCACATGAATTTACGCATATGGTAACAAATAATTCGGCCCAATTAATTTATCAAGGTGAGTCAGGTGCATTAAATGAGGCTTTTTCTGACATCTTCGGAGCTGCTGTTGAGTTTTATTCAGGGGTAAATACAGATTGGTATATTGGTGAAGGAATTATGATACAAGGCTCTTATATGCGAAATATGGGAAATCCAAACGATAGAAATCTGCCGGACACATATGAAGGTAATTATTGGGTCGATGTTTCAAATACTTCACAAGACCACGGCGGTGTACACACAAATTGTGGTGTAATGAGTTATTGGTTCTATTTAATATGTGAGGGTGGGTCAGGTACGAATGACATAGGTAATACTTATAATGTTCCTGCAATTGGAATATTAAAAGCAGAACAAATTGCTTATAGAAACTTAACCGTTTACTTGACACCTAGTGCTACACATTATGATGCAATGCAGGGGTCTTTGCAAGCAGCTGAAGATTTGTATGGTTATGGTTCATCTGAATATATTGCTGTTCAAGAAGCTTGGTATGCTGTTGGCATAGGTGATTCTCCTTTTGGTGGAGCCTGTACTGGATTAACAGTATTATATGAACCATCTGGAGCAATATCTGACGGAAGTGGTTCAGGGAATTATCAAGATTATGCAGATTGTACATGGTCAATTCAGCCAACTGGGGCAAATACGATTACACTTGAATTTACAAGTTTTGATACAGAGGCACAATACGATAGTGTAATGGTTTATGATGGCCCCAATGAGAATTATCCATTATTAATGACATGGTGGGGAAACACAATTCCCCCTACCATAACATCATCAACAGGAGCATTGTTTGTTCAGTTTTTGTCGGATGAGTATGTGAATTATTCTGGGTGGAGTGCCGAATACACATCCTCAGGGACTGCATATTGTGATGGTGGTAATTATTTAACTGACGCTTCTGGCTCATTTAATGATGGCAGTGCATCTAATAATTATGGTAATAATCAATTTTGTTATTGGTTAATATCTCCTCCTTGTGCAAATTCAATAATTCTTTCTTTTAGTTCTTTTGATACAGAGCAAGATTATGATGGAGTAATTGTTTATGATGGCAATAATACTGATGCTCCTGAATTAGGTGTGTTCACGGGTTCAACAATACCAAATAACGTAACATCAAGTGGAAGTGAGATGTTAGTGGTTTTCGTTTCTGATTTCATGATAAACTATCAAGGTTTTTCAGCAAATTACACATCAACAGGTACTCCATATTGTTCAGGAACATCAACAGCAACTTATGATGCAGCCTCCTTTTCAGATGGTAGTGGAGCAGATAATTATTGCAATAATTTAGAATGCTCTTGGTTAATACAACCTCCTGATGCTACATCTATCTCTTTAGTTTTTGAAGAATTCGATTTAGAAATGCCTTATACAGATGGTACAATGTATGATTATGTTGAAGTTTTTGACGGCACTAATGATAACGCACCTTCATTAGGAAAGTTTTCTGGTAACAATATTCCACCATTAATTACCTCAACAACTGGTTCAATGTATGTTAAATTTTCAACTGATTTTTCAGTAACGAGTGAGGGCTGGTCTGCATATTATTACTGCACTACTAATAACTATTGTTCAGGCAATACTGTTTTAACTAATGATAGCGGATATTTGTCTGATGGTAGTGATGCAAACATGTATGGGAATAATGCAGATTGTTCATGGTTAATTCAACCAAATAATGCAGAGTCAATTACATTGACATTCAGTGAATTTGAAACTGAAGAAGATTATGATGGTGTTATAATTTATGATGGAGAAGACGAAACAGCACCGATGCTCGGTTCTTTTACAGGCTCTACATTACCAGAACCCATTACTTCAACTGGAGGTAGTATGTATGTTTCTTTTGTGAGTGATTATATGATAAGGGATAACGGTTGGTCTGCTTCATATACAAGTTGTATTGCATCAGATATTCCAACAATGCCAAACGGTGAAACTGAGTTATGTGAAAACAGTTCAAATTCAAATTATTCAACAACCAATACTGCAAATGCTGTTACATATATCTGGGATTTATCACCTGTAAATGCAGGTAGTATTATAGGTGATGGTATTAATGCAACTGTAGAATGGAATGATACATTTACTGGCAATGCAATAGTTAAAGTTAAAGGTGTCAATGATTGTGAAAATGAAAGCGATTTTTCAGAAGGATTACTTGTGAATATTAATCAATTACCTGAAACTCCAACAATTACTCAAAACGGAAACACACTTGAATCAAGCTTTGCAAATGAATATCAGTGGTATGAATTAGGAAATTTAATTCCGGGAGCAATATATCAAACATTCACACCCTCGCAAGATGGCGAATACACTGTTTTAATAACAGATGCAAATGGCTGTAGTTCAGAATCTCTTCCGTTTGATTTTATTATGACATCATTATTAAATAATTCAGCGTTTGGAGTGAATGTTTTTCCTAATCCAACAACTGGTGAGATAAATGTGACTGGGGAAAATATTTACAAAATAGACATTACTAATGTTGAAGGACAAATATTGAAATGCATACATGTTGATAGCTATAACACAAAAATTGACTTGTCACCTCAATCGAAAGGAGTTTATATTATGAAGATACATACGGTTAAAGGAAGTTTAATAAAAAAAATTGTGCTTAAATAGCAACGCATAATGGCTGCAGTCTAAAAATAAATAAGAAAACTTTTAAGGAATAATCACTAAACAAAGAGAGATGAAAGCAAGCTATGGAGAAAATGAAATAAAATCCTTGCTCCAAAAGTTAAGGATTTTTAACAAAGACATTGGATCATACGAAATTTTTGCCATCACGGACAACTTTGATTATGCTGTCAAACTTTCAAACGGTAAAATTCTGATAAAAATTGAAGAATTACAAGATGACGAAAGGGACTCCCTTACACCAGAACGCTTGACAGCTATTGCAAATCGTTTTGTTTCATCAACCGAACAAAAGACCAATACGGAACAAAAAGATACTCAAGCCACCCAACAATCTAATCCTCCTCCAAAAGGATCTACTCCGAAAAAGAAAAATAGGACTGGGAAGATAATTCTAATTATTGCAATTGTGCTTATCGGCATTTTTGCTGCCATTGCAATAATTAGTAATATCAATCAGAATGGGAGTGGTCATAATTCTGGGGACAATTACCAGGAAAAAGTAATGACAGTTGAGGAAACTGAACGTTCACAACCAACAAAATTTCTGTCAGCAACCGGCACATATAGAGAAAATTTTTGGGGCGATAAATTCAAAGTTGACTGTAAAATTACTAATAAAGCTACTGTTGCGACATATAAGGATGCTGTTGTAAGAGTTACTTATTACACAAAAACAAAGACAGTATTAGGTAGCAATGATTACACTATTTATGAAACTTTTCCTCCAAATTCAACAAAAACTGTTGAAATACAAATTGAAAACTATAAAAATGTGAATTCAATTGGATGGGATGTAATTAGTGCCAAAGCTTATTAAGGAATAAAATTTAAAAGTTATCACCCAATAATAAATAGGTATATGTGGGTTCTGAAAGTCTCAAGCAGTATTCGTGGCAGTAGCATAAATGGTATGAATGATTATGCAGCAAAAATGAATGACAAAACTAAGAAAGGAAACAACGGCCAGCTTGTAACAGGCGGTATATTTTATTGCCGAGTTAGTGGGTATTTCAGCGTTTCTTCATCTAATAAACTTTCGTGTAACTTGATAGTGGCGTGCTCCGAAATCGGCAACAAAAACATACCGCCAAACCGTTAGCACCAATTGTAGGACGACACCGTAACAGACGAACATAGACAAGAAATGAAGTATCAAAACATAAGAGAAGAAGAACTAAAAAACAAGGTAGCACAAGACTACTTTTGGATATACGACTGCA
>JAQVOJ010000127.1:3760-6223 GCA_028702675.1 Bacteroidales bacterium | reverse complement strand
ATTCAGCAGCCATACGACTGATGAGCAACATAACCATAACACAGGCTATATGCAATAAGGGGTTTTTCGGCGTTGAAAGAACGATTACGCCTTCTGAGACCCTTACTGCACATAGCCTGGGAACGTTACCAACAAGGCGAAGAAAAGACAGCGGCACCGAAAATGACAGAGAAAATGGTTTGAGAATGAAAAAAGAAATGACAATGAAAGAAAAAAGATTTAGTTTTTTTGCCGACTCGCAAGAAAGAAAAGCGGAAAGCCGACCCACATTTGGCACATTGCCTTTTGCCCGACACACGAGCCACCGCTCCTCAAAAGTCAAAGAGCCAAATTTTGCGAAACAATTTTATGTTTATCTAACATTGGATTATTCTTGTTTTATATGAATACTTGACAAATACTAAATTAAAAGCAAAATGGAAATATTTTTTAAGAAATGGTCAATCGAATCCAAATATGATTATTTTGATGGAATAATCAAACCAATTTTAAATATTAGTTTAAATGAATATGAAGAACTACAATTGTTAATTAAAGAGTTTAATAATAGCAAAACAGTCTTTAAAGATAAATTTAATAAATTTGTTTTTTCAAAAGATAAGCTAAACTTCAATGCATCTGATTTAGAATTAATAGGGATTGATATACCATTTTGGATAAAGGGCGATAATCCATTAGGGAAAAGGGTTATTATAGTAGCACAAGAACCAAAAAGAAATAACGACAGTTTCGTGAAATTTAATTCAAATAAAAAAGAACAGTTAATTATTTGGACACCTTTTTCTTATCAGGAAAAAAATAGTGACCCTGAAAGAAGCGAGAAAATATATTGGAGTACGATAGATGAAATTGCCTCAAAATCTTCAATGGTTTATATTACCGATATAAACAAGATTTGCTATAAAAAAGATTCAAAAATTAGTAATGAATTTGATGAAAGTTTACAAGAAGTATTTTTAAGCATACTTCTAAAAGAAATAAACACATTTGTAAAGCCTGATATTATTATTGCTTTTGGTAAACAAGCATTATATGGCTTATGTGAGTTAGATATAGTTATAAAACCAATATATTTCCCCCATCCTTCATCTATAAATACTCATAAAAATAAATTTTTTCTAAGAAAATTGGGGAATAATGATTATGAGCAAATAGTGAAAAAAAATCAAAAAGAAGATGTTCTTTTGGCATTTTACAAAAAACTTATTGAGAAATATTTATTAACCTTAAAATAAAATTATATGAAAAAAATTGTAATTATATTAATAGTCTTTTTTGCTCTTACATTAAGTATTATAGCCCAAAATTGCAATTATTATATCGATACCATTACAAAGAATATTAATTGCGGTGATGATAGTATTCAATTATATTCTGTATTTTATAAAAAATCCACTTTAACAAGTGTAACCACTCTTGATTTGAAATCAATTTACTTTACCGATGCTAATACAGGTTACGCCGTCGGCGGTAGTGGTTCGAATGCAGTAATTTTAAAAACCAACAATGCAGGCACAAATTGGACTGAAATTTTTTCACATGGTATGCTTAATCAATTAAATTCTGTTTACTTTGTTGATGCAAATACAGGCTATGCAGTTGGTGGAGGTGGCACAATAGTAAAAACTACCGATTCAGGCACGAATTGGAATATATTAAGCAGTGGAACAACTAGTTTTTTGATGTCCGTTTACTTTAATGATACTAATACAGGTTACGCAGTTGGTACAGATGGTAAAATAATTAAAACTAGCGATGGCGGTGCAAATTGGATTTTACTAAATAGTGGTACTTCAAATTGGTTAGGGTCTGTTTTCTTTACGGATTTTAATACAGGCTTTGCCACTGGTTATAATGGGACAATATTAAAAACCATAGACGCAGGAGCAAATTGGACTATTCTTACAAGTGGTACAAATAGTGAATTACAATCAGTTTACTTTACGGATTTCAATACTGGCTATGTTGTTGGTAGTACCGGGACAATTTTAAAAACCACAAATGCAGGTTTAAATTGGTCTCTTTCCACATATGGTTCTTTCTATAATTATTTTAGAACTGTTTTCTTTACTGACGCAAATATCGGATATGCAGTTGGAAATAATGGTGTAATAATAAGAACCTTTGATGCTGGTGTAAGTTGGTTTGAACTGCCAAGTGGATTTAATGTAACTTTTCCTTCTGTTTACTTTACCGATGCACATACTGGCTATGCAGTTGCAAATTCAGGTACAATTTTTAAATTAAGTGAAATTGATAATGCATCATATAATTGGGTTCCTAATATCGGGTTAAGTAATGCAAATAGCTCTACCCCCAAAGCTCAACCGCAATTATCAACTACTTATAAAGTTACCGTTACTCCAAATTTTGGTACAAATTGTAGTGATTATACTGATAGCGTTACAATCAATGTAAATCAATTAACTGTTGATGCTGGTAATAATCAATCCATAAATTGTG
>JAQVOJ010000127.1:0-3660 GCA_028702675.1 Bacteroidales bacterium | reverse complement strand
GCGATTCAATTCAACTCAATGCTATTCCAAATTTTTCTAATGGTAATTATACTTATTCATGGTCACCTACAAATGGAGTTTCTAATCCGAATATATCAAATCCTAAAGTAGCTCCCAATAATAATGTTAATTATATTGTAACTCTGAATTCAAACAATAGTTGTAATAACCCTATTGATAGCGTTACAATCAATGTAAATCAATTAACTGTTGATGCTGGTAATAATCAATCCATAAATTGTGGCGATTCAATTCAACTCAATGCTATTCCAAATTTTTCTAATGGTAATTATACTTATTCATGGTCACCTACAAATGGAGTTTCTAATCCGAATATATCAAATCCTAAAGTAGCTCCCAATAATAATGTAAATTATATTGTAACTCTGAATTCAAACAATAGTTGTAATAACCCTATTGATAGCGTTACAATCAATGTAAATCCATTGACTGTTGATGCTGGTTATAATCAATCCATAAATTGTGGCGATTCAATTCAACTCAATGCTATTCCAAATTTTTCTAATGGTAATTATACTTATTCATGGTCACCTACAAATGGAGTTTCTAATCCTAATATATCAAATCCATACGCAAATGCAATGTCAGATACTCAATATACAGTGACATTATTTTCAAACAATGGGTGTAATAATCCACAAGCTACTATTGATCTAACGATTTTACCACTTGATGCTCCAGAGATTTGTATGGTAAGTATAAATAATAATAAAAACATAGTTATTTGGGATAAATCAACAAGTGCAGTAATTGATTCTTTTTTTATTTGGCGAGAAACAAATATTAGCGATATTTATGAAAAAATTGGGTCTACTTCATATGTTGATAGTAGCTTATTTGTTGATATTTCATCAAATCCTGTTATTCATTCAAATAAATATAAAATTTCAGTTATCGATGAATGTAATTTGGAGTCTGATAAAAGCGGTACAGCTCATAAAACCATGCATCTATCCATTAATCAAGGAATGGGTACCACATGGAATTTAGTATGGGAACCTTATGAAGGTTTTACTGTAAGTTCATATAATATTTTTCGTGGCACATCACCTGATAGCCTTTTTCTAATTGGTTCAGTGTCTGCTTCAAGTACGCAATATTCAGACTATGCAGCACCATCTGGTAACATTTTTTATCAAGTACAAATTATTAACCCAAACCCTTGTAATCCGACAAAATCTTTTGAAATGTCTTTCTCAAATATAGCAACAAATGATATTAACTTTGGAGTACAATCAATAAATGATTTGAAACAAGTAAAAGTTTATCCCAACCCTGTTTCAAATGAATTAGTTATTGAAATAGAAGGGAATAATGGAAAGGTAAACTTTGATATTTTAAATGCAATAGGACAAGTAGTTTTCAAAGGAAATTTAGTAGAAAAAACGACTGTTCAGACAAGTAATTTTGCACCTGGTGTATATCTTATTAAACTCGAAAATGGTAAAACTTTTGAATTTAGAAAGATAATAAAAGAATAGCCATCACACACAGGCTGGCACATTGTCGGGTCGCCCAAAGCCAACGCTAAAGCCAAAACCCGTCAAAGAGCCAGCCTGTTTTCAACGCTTTTTTGCCGACACTAAAAAACTAAATCTTTTAAAGACAAAAAAAACGGAATGACTGAATTAAAAATCTCTCTCAAACCATTGCCAGACAAGAAGAACGCCCAGTTGGTAACACGGTGCAAGCGTAATAGCCCTGCCGCAGGCGCAACACAGGGCTACTTACGCCTGCACCCATCCGTTAGCATGCAAGCGAAAAAAGACTACAGAGTATAACATTTTATATTAATAAAGATACGTAATATTAAACTTTAAAATTTTGAGGATTATGGAGAAAAGAAAGTTCATTACATTAAAAACAGGGAGGAATACATATAGAAAAATTGACTTTGATGACATATTGGTTATCAAAGCTGATGGAGTATATTTTGACGTTATTTGCAACAACGACAAATTTACAATAACTGGCAAAACTTTCGAAAATTGGAGGAAGAATTAAAAGATACAGAATTGGTTCGGATTAATCGTAGCTGCATTGTAAATGCACAAAAATGTGTGGAATTAAAAGACTGCGCTTGCCCTGAAATTAAATTGATCAACAACGAAGTTTTAAAACCCATTACAATGAATTTAACTAAACTGAAAAACATTTTTAATATTGAAAGCTGAATTATTTAGAAAAACCCATTAAAATTATTAGTCAATCATGGAATTTTAACAAACAAAAATAGCATTTCATGCGTCAAAGTACAGGATTCACAAAATAAACATAGAGATTCGCAAAACAAACACTTCTTACGCATTAATTTTGCAGCTCTATTTTTATTTTTGTATTGTGATTTATTCTTATTTTGTTTAATTAAAAATTATTTATTATGAAGAAAAAAATTCAATTGTCAAATTCTGATTTAATCAGAAACTCTAAGGAAATTTACACTTTTCTTGAAAAAAATGAACTTGGAATGCTTGTTGGTGGAGACGGTGTAAATCCGCCATATGCCAAGACGTATTCTGATACTACTTATGTGAGAGGAGTAGTGCCTTATATTGATGCTCCTTATATAAAAAAATAAGAGTTTTTATCGTAGTGGTTGGCTAAAAAATTGTTGAATCTTAGAAGTAATAAATTGTATATTTCTTCAGATATAAAAAAGATGCAACAAGAGATTTTAGCCAACCTTACTAATTTAATTTTAATTGAATAATATGGATTATATCGTAAAGAGTATCGTTGCAAAAGTATCAAATATGTGCAACTTAAATTGTTCGTATTGCTATGTATTCAACCGTGGAAATAAAAATTATCGTTCAATTCCAAACAAATTATCCGAAGAATTAATTGAAAAGATGCTTTATAGGATAAAAGATCATTGTATTAAACATAACCTAATGTCTTTTACAATTATTTTACATGGAGGCGAACCTCTTATTTTAGGAATTAAGTATTTCGAATTCTTTTTAAAAAAATCAAAATATATTCTAGATAGAGCTAACATTAAGGTGATGTATATATTGCAAACTAATGGAACTTTAATGACAGAAGAATGGGCTAAATTTTTAGTGAAAAACAATATTAATGTTGGATTCAGTTTTGACGGATATGAGAGCATTCATAATGAGAATCGAATTTATAAAAATTCTGAGAAAGGCTCATACAGAGATGTCGTTAAAGGGATGAACGTCTTCAAGAAGTACTATCCCTTGCATGTGTTGAGCGTAATAAACACAAACTCAGATCCTATAAGATTCTACAAAACGATAAAAGATTTGGAGTTGAATAGTGTTTCATTGTTGATGCAAGATATTACCTATGACAATTTTTATAATGTTAATACTATGGAAACTTCAGAGTGGATGATTAAACTCTTTGATATTTGGTTTGATGATGAAAATAAAAATAAGCTAACACTTTTAGAACCATTTAGCTTAATAATCAATATAATTTTAGGTGGTGCAAATATAGGAAACGATTCGTATGGTTTAGTAGAAAATAATTGTCTTCTTGTGCTTAGTACATGACAAAACTTTAATGTGTTGATATTCAGGTGATAATGTTAATAACTTTGCAATAAAATACTTGGCAAAAACCTTGATAATCATTAACTTACGATAAAATCACAACAAATTATTGTAA
>JAQVOJ010000126.1 GCA_028702675.1 Bacteroidales bacterium | reverse complement strand
CGTTGCAGGGATTATGGTTTTTATTTCGCTTGATGAATTACTCCCCGGAGCCGAAAAATATGGAGAACACCACCTATCTACTTATGGAATAATTGCAGGAATGGCATTAATGGCTGTTAGCTTATTGTTACTGCATTAAACTACAAATCCAGCTTTAATTGCTCTTCTAATAGCCTAAACGATTGCCTGTGATGTTCGCAGCTACCAATTAATCTTATTGCATCCCGATGAGCTTTGGTTGGGTATCCCTTATTCTTACTCCACAAATATTCAGGATATTTCTTATCTAAATTAAGCATGTATTCATCACGATAAGTTTTTGCTAAAATAGAAGCTGCTGCAATTGAAAGAAACTTGCCATCGCCTTTAATTACGCAAGTATGTGGAATATCTAAATATGATTTAAACCTATTGCCATCAATTAATAAATGTTCCGGTTTAATTTTTAATAAACCTACTGCTTTATGCATTGCTTTAATAGAGGCATTTAAAATATTGATTTCATCAATTTCTAAAGGCATAATCATAGCCACACCAAACGCCAAAGCATCTTTCTCTATTTGTAATCGCAAAATATTACGTTTCTTTTCGCTAAGTTTTTTTGAGTCGTTTAAAATATCATTTTGGTAATCGTGAGGGAATATTACAGCAGCAGCAAAAACGGGACCTGCTAAACATCCTCTACCGGCTTCGTCGCAACCGGCTTCTATCCTATTATTTTGCAAACAGCTTAATAACATTATTATTACATAACTGCTTTTTCGATACAATTCCAGAGCCTATCGGCAGATATATCCCACGAAAACTTATTTTGCTGAATCTTTCCTGCTTCAATAAGCTTTTGTCTTAATTCATTATCTTTTTCGAGAAGAAGCATATTATCGGCAATTTTATTAAGATCCTTTGGGGAAGAATACAAAGCAGCTTCGCCTGCCACCTCAGGAAGAGAAGTGGTATCAGAACAAATAATAGGAATCTCGCAACGCATAGCTTCAACTAATGGGATACCAAAACCCTCAAAATGTGGTACAAATACCATTGCAAATGCTGAAGCAAGAGTTTGGCTTAAATCTTCTAAGTTTAATCTTCCTTCAAAATGGACTTTATCACGAAAACTCATTTGTTCTAAAGTCTTATTAATATCATCAGTTTTGTGCATAGCATCACCAACAATTACAAGATGCTTATTGCCACCCTGTTCTTGATAAATATCAAAAGCTTTTAGCAAGCCCGAAACATTTTTCCTCGGATTTAGAGCACCTACAAACACAAAATATTCGCTACCGTTACAAATTTCATTTTGTTTTTTTTGTTTCTCATTACTGCTTAGCGGTTTAAATACCTCGGTGATACCATTATAGCAGACATCTATTTTATCAGGTTCAATATTATAAGTATTTACGATATCATTTTTAGAATATTCTGAAACAGTACCAAGACGTACAGCCTTTCGGGCAAATTTCGGGAAAAAGAAATTATAATATTTTGCTGTAAGAAATGGTAAATACTCAGGATTATGGGCAAAATTTAAATCGTGAATTACAGCAATTTGTGGAGTTAAAGTACTCAGCGAAAGATAACCGTCGGTTGATAAGAATATATCTGCCCCAATTTTTTTAAGTACACGAGGAATTGTAAACTCGAACCATAAATACCACAGTAAAGGATGCCTTGTTGGTAATCCGGCAACAATAGGAGTAACATTTGACGAGAAAATGAAATCCTCATCAAAATTTCTATCGAATATAAAGAAAAAACGATGTTCGGGATGCTGCTGTACAATTCTTTTAAGAGTGTGATACGAAAACCACCCGATACCTTCAAGCCTATCTTTTATAAGTAATCTTGTATTTACAGCAATATTCATATTAAAATAATCCCATTTGGCGGATTTTTTCCAAATCCTTAGGAGTATCTACCGATAAGCTCTCGTGTTCGGTAAATGCTACTTTTATTTTATAGCCATTTTCTATCCATCTAAGTTGCTCAAGCGATTCGGCTTTTTCGAGTAAACCTGTTGGCAATTTAGTAATTTTTTTTAATACATCGTAACGATATGCATACAGTCCTATATGCTTATAATACAGGTGCTTCGCAATCCAACTGCTCTGTTGCTTACCTCTAATAAATGGTATTGCAGCTCTGCTAAAATAAATAGCTTCGTTTTTTTGATTTATTACTACTTTAGGTTTGTTCGGATTAAGTATATCGTCCTTGTTATTAATTGGTTTTACGAGTGTAGCAATTTGTGTTCGCTTACTTCTGAAGCATTTTTTTATTTCCTCTAGTTGTTCTACCTGAATAAATGGTTCATCTCCCTGAATATTAATAACAATATCAAAATCAATATTATTACTTGCAATAATTATCTCGGCAGCTTCGGCACATCTATCGGTACCACTTGTATGCTTTTTCTTTGTCATTACAGCATTACCACCAAAATCATTTACCGCATTTAATATTCTCTCATCATCAGTAGCAACATAAACATTATTAAATACCTTTAGTGCTTGTTCGTAAACACGTTGCACCATTATTTTACCATTAATTATAGCCAATGGCTTACCAGGGAACCGTTTGCTTCCGTATCGGGCAGGAATTATTGCAATAAAACCGGACATTAAATAAATTTTTGATAAAAATAATTAAATTGTTGATAAGAAATAAATATACTGTTCTGTTTAATAAAATATATAATTTGTTCGACCATACAGACTTAAAACTTCTCATATTTTTCATAAGTTTGCACAACTAATTATGACAAACGAACCTAATAAGAAAGAACCTAATAAAAACGTATTGAAGCAAATAAAACCAGTACGTGTAATATTGCCTACTTTACTAGGTATTGGTGTTGTTGTATATTTATTAATGCGAGATTTTCACCCTGAACTATTCAACATTTTATCATTTAGTTGGGGGGTAATTATTATGATGATCTTTGCTTTCTTAATGATGTTTACTCGCGATTTTGGTTACATATTGAGATTACGTATTTTATCGGAAAAATCTTTTTCTTGGAAACAGTCATTTAGAATAATAATGTTATGGGAATTTGCCAGCACTGTTACTCCATCGGCTATTGGAGGCACAGGATTAGCTACTTATTTTTTATGGAAAGAAGGCTTTTCGGCAGGTAAAAGTGCTTCGGTAGTAATGGCAACTTCTTTCTTAGATGAATTATATTTTGCTTTAATGTTTCCCATTTTATTTTTTGTCTTTTATAAGAGCGGACTTTTTGTTACAGATTCCGGGAACATCTTGGATAATCGTTATTTTTTCTTCGCTATTGCAGGATATAGCTTAAAGTTAACATGGTGTTTAATAATGGCTTATGCCTTATTTATAAAACCCAAAAGCATAAAAAGGATACTTTTAGGAATTTTTAAATTAAAAATTCTGAAAAAATGGAAAAATGGTGCTCAAAAAGCCGGCGATGACATTATTATGGCTTCAGATGAGTTAAAAACAAAATCAATAAAGTTTTGGCTTAAAGCATTTACAGCAACTTTTTTCTCTTGGACAGCCAGATATTGGGTATTAAACTTTTTATTATTGTCGCTTGCCTTTGGCTTACCAAATCTGAGTGTAGGAAATTTATTTACAGTATCAGAACATTTTTTAATTTTTGCAAGACAATTGGTAATGTGGATAATGATGATGGTAATGCCAACACCTGGCGGTAGCGGTTTTGTTGAGGTAATGTTTAGTAGCTATATGGCAGATATAATTCCGGTAGCCGGTTTTATGGGTCTAATGGTTATGATGTGGAGATTAGTTACCTACTATCCGTACTTATTTCTAGGAATAATAATTGCTCCAAGATGGCTTAGCAGAAAAAGAAAAACACAAATAAATAATTAATTATGAAAACTATTGGCTTAGCATGCGATCACGCCGGTTTTAAACTTAAGGAATTTTTAATTGGGTATCTTGAAAGTAAAAATTTTAAAATAATAGATTTTGGCACATACTCCGAAGAAAGTGCCGACTATCCTGATTTTGCTCATCCACTTGCCGAAGCTGTTGAACAAAGCAAATGTGCTTTCGGAATTTCAATTTGCGGCAGCGGAAACGGAATTAATATGACTGTAAATAAGCATCAAGGTATCCGCTCTGCTTTATGCTGGAACTCCGAGATTGCAAGCCTTGCCCGCCAACACAACAACGCAAACATCTGTGCCCTCCCTGCAAGATTTATTAGTACCGAAGAAGCATGTAATATTATCGATGCATTTTTACACGCCGAATTTGAAGGGGGCAGACATCAAAAAAGAATTGATAAAATTCCTAAAACAAAAAATAATTAAAAAAATAATCAAGAATATACACAAATACTTCATTATTTTAGTAGAGAGACTATTATAATGCCAAATCGAAAATTACATAATAAAAGCGATAATGATTTACTCAAACTGTATAATCGCAATAATGACCCCGAAATTATCGGAGTTTTATTTAAAAGATATACAGGATTTGTTTTTGCAATAAGCATAAAATACTTAAAAAACGAAGACGCTGCTAAAGATGCAGTAATGGGAATTTTCGAAGAACTTTTTGAAAAATTACTTAAACACGAAATTTCTAATTTTAAATCATGGTTGCATACACTTACTCGCAATTATTGTTTACTTAAGCTAAGAGCTCAGCAATACTCAGAGAGTAAAACAAGAGTATTCGGTGCAGAACAAAAAGATTTTATGGAAGATGACGGTTTTTTGTATCAAGACAAGGATTGGTTAGAATCAAAATTGCAATTAATGGAAAAGTGTATTCCAAAATTAAAGAATGAACAAAAACAGTGTATTACCTTGTTTTATATAGAAAAAAAATCTTATGTTGAAATTACTGAAATAACAGGATATAACTTAAAAAAAGTAAAAAGCTATATCCAAAACGGGAAAAGAAACCTAAAAATTATGATGGAAAATTATAATGAGTAAAAACACAAAAAATATAAATATACCTGGCGAATGCTTTTCTGAACAAGAATTACTTGATTATATCTCCGGTAATTTAAGTGAAGATAAAGCAAAAATAATTAGTAATCATCTTGATGAATGTGAAATATGTTCTGACGTAGCTGAGGGGCTAAAAATAATTTCAAAATCCGGCACCTTTTCAGCTAATGTCCAAAACCTAAATAATAGGATAGATAATAGGATAAAACAGAAAAAGAAAAAGCACTTTTTTACACCACTTAGAAGCATAGCTGCTGCTGTTTTATTACTTGCTGCTTTAGGTTCCGTTTTTATTATCAATCAATATTCAAAAAACATTAACAAAGAATCAATAAGTAGATTTGAACCTGAAGATTTTGAAAAAGATACAAAACAAAATTCTGATCAAGAATCATTATCGCAAGCAAAAACAATTACTGAAGAAGAAAGAATAACAAAGACAGAATTGTCAACTAACAATAGAAATATTGTAAATAAAAATACTGGCTATACCGAAGCTTCACCTAGCTCAGGCTCTACTCAGATATTAAGAGGAGAAACGGAAGAAACTGAAGAAAACATTCCTATTGACGCAACAGCAAACATAGATTTTCAAGAAGACGAATTTGAAATTATCGATACAAATAGCACCAGATTATATGGAGGATTATTTGATAATAATCAATCAATCAGTAATGCTTCTGATAATGCCGAAAATAATATTGGAGAAGGCATGCCCCTACAAGAAAACAGCCAAATTTCAGCAAATCAAAAGAGAGACAAAGCTGCTGTTTTAGATGAAGATACAGAACTTGTAAATACATATTCTCAAGATAGAACTGCCAAAGAAACAATTACAAGCAAACAAAACGAGTGTTTTGCTACAGCCACACAAAATAATGGGTATAAAATTGCTGACGAAAAGATATTAGAAGAAACTAAAATGGAAGATAATGAAGACATTCCTTTAAACATTTTTTACGATAGTGTTGAAGTAAAACCGGTTTTCCCAGGCGGGAAATCTGCTCTTAACAAGTTTATTTTTGAAACTATGGACTACCCACAATTAGCAATAGAGCAAAATATTGAGGGGACTGTTTATGTTAAATTTATTATAACTAAAAATGGAGATGTATTAAATCCTACAATATTTGAAAGTGTTGATTCTATAATTGATGTAGAGGCAATTAATATTGTAAAACAAATGCCAAAATGGGAACCCGGCATACATAAAGGAGATACTGTAAACGTTAATTACATTTTACCTGTTGAGTTTAGTTTATTTTA
>JAQVOJ010000042.1 GCA_028702675.1 Bacteroidales bacterium | reverse complement strand
GGAACCGTTCGATTTGCAAATTACCCTTCAGGGGCAAATGGTGCTATTGTTAGATCAGATGCAAGTGGAAATCTTGCAATTACAAATTTTACAGGCAACACATCTGACATTTTACTAGGTAATAACACTTTTGGAACAATTGAAGATGCCGGAGGTGTTGTTAGTAACTGTGGTACTTCCAATTATGTTCCAAAAATGGCAAGTAGTACAGAGTTGTCCTGTAGTCAAATTTATGACAATGGAACGAATGTAGGGATAGGGACAACTAGCCCTACAGCAAAAGTTGAAATAAATCAAAACATGGCAGATTACAATACATCTTTTACTGGGGCTCATCTAAACTTAGGGACAAATAATACCACAGACAACACGGGATTCGTTGGAATAACATATGACGCAAGCACATCAGCAAATTATGGTTGGTCTTCGGGAGCACTAAGAAGTTCCGGAGGACAATCGGACTTTGTCTGGAAACATCATAGTAATAGTGCTTCTGGAACCGAAAGAATGAGAATGACCTCTACCGGTAATTTAGGTATAGGGACAGCCTCCCCTGGAGCAAAATTAGATATTTATGGAGCAGGGTCGTCATCTGGCTCAAGAAGCGAATCCACAATAGGTAGTCAATTGTATATTGGACAAGTTTCATATGCAAGTGGCTACAGCGCATATTTCGGTAAAGCATTAGAACTTGGATATGATACAGATAATGATTATGGGTTTATTCATGCTGCAAACATCTATCCTTCGTCTGGAACAGGTCCAAGAGCTCTTGTTTTACAAGCAAATGGTGGAAATGTTGGAATTGGAACAACATCTCCTAACGCTAAGCTAGACATTAAAGATCATACAGACACCGGGATTATGCTATATTTGACCGATGACAATAATAGTTCAGGAGAGCTTGCACATAAAGCTATTCAAATACAGACACAAGGTACAATGCAATCATGGGTAGCTACAAATGGAGATGTCTTTTATAATGGTAGTATGGGGATTGGTACCGAGAGCACTTTAAGTGATTTGGATATTGAACAATCTGGTGGGTCTGCCTCGAATCAAGGAACAGGTGGTATAAATTTGCGTAATGGTACTTACCATTGGAGAATGTATAATAGTAATAATTATGTGAGATTTAATTATTCAAGTGATGATGGAGTAACCTATACCCCTAAAGCTTATATTAGTCCCACCGATGGATCATGGAATCAATTGTCAGATATTTCATTAAAACATAATATTGAAGAATTGAATCCTGTAATTAACCAAATAAAACAAATAAAAGTTATACAATATAACTATATTGATAATCCAGATGGCTGTTCCAAAGTATTAGGTGTTTCTGCAAATGATGTACAAAAGATTTTTCCTCAAATAGTTTCATCAGAAAATGATGATGGAATTGTGGGTATAGATTATAGTAAGTTTGGAGTAATTTCAATTAAAGCTATTCAAGAACAGCAACAAATAATTGAACAACAACAGCAGCAGATAGATTTACTTTAGCAGCAAATTGATGAATTGCGCAGTATATTGCAAGAATAGATGAGGTTCTACTTGTTTTAAAATATTATTAACCTTAGTATTTTTTCTTATAGATATTTATTCTATTTGTTAAGTATTAATTTATGAATGCGAGTATAATCGTCTGTTTTTACTTCTAGCATGTAAGTGCCATTTTGCATATTTTCTATAGCTTTCAATTCCATTTTTCCTCCAAAATGTTTATCTTTCCATACTATTTGTCCTAGAATATCATAAATAATTAGATCGGATTCAGTCCCAATTTCAGTTTCAAGGAAGAAAACATTTGAAGATGGATTTGGATAAACATTCGAAATTAGTTTATTATCTGTAATATTTACATCCCAATCTACATGCAAAGTTACCGGAACATCTACTGTGTCAATGTCAGAGTAAACCCTAAGTAAGCACTCATAAGTTCCGGGATTCATTCCGTTAGTGTTGAATGTTACAAAAATAGTATCAGTTTCTCCGATAATAACATTGCCTTGTTCCGGTTCAACTTGAAACCAATCAATAGGAGGTCCTAAATTTGTTAAACTAATAATTCCATTTACCATGTGAGGTTCGCTACCATAAATGTCGCCATGCAATTGGTATCCTATTTCGATACTTCCGTCAAAATTATCATCAATAATAGCCTCAACCGAGCATGTTGCAGATTCGTTACCTTGAATTATTCCCCACCCGCTTTCTGTTTCGTTAAACCAACTGATTATTACTCCATTACCTGTAGTTTCCGAAACGTATAATGTATCATTATTTTGGTCAATAAAGTTGCTTGCTTCGGTAACGGTAACGCCAAAAGGAAAGCTCATATAAACTTGCTTAATCCATTCGGCATCAGTACTGCCATTGAATACAGTAAATACCCAGTTTACAGTATTACCTTGAGTGAATGTTTCTTGATTGCAGGTAACATAAGAGCCTATTAAACTTTTATTTTGGGTGTCTTCGCTTGGCAATACATTTAAAACTTCAAACGAATAATTTAAAATACCTCCTCCACTATTAGTAACAAAAATAGTATCAATATCAATCTCGTCAATGTTCATATACTTAACAATTGTGTCAACCGACAGTGTAAGTATTTTTGGAGAATCGTAAACAGGTGGAAATACAATATTATCTATCCATGCACAATCGTTGAATGAACTTACAGAAACATCTTTATGGTAAATCCACTTAAAGATATGGTTACCTGCACTTACCGGAAACGAAAACTCTTGCCAGTCTATTTGTCCGTCCCATCTCATTAATTCTGTCCCGTCAATTGAAAATGATAAATAGTCCCAGTTGTCTGCAGACCCGTCTTCGCATGAAACTTTTCTAACAAAACTGATTTCACCTGTTTGTAAAACCTCTAATGCAATGCTTAACTCTGATGTTTGGTTGTGAGTAATATTTCCCGATTTTAGAGAATATTGACCTTCGTAAACTGTATCGCTTACGATATACCAATTTTGCTCACCTGTAAACTCCCAACTAAATGTATCGGTAGTGCCAGATTCCCAGTCTTCAATTATTTCGCCAATCGAAATTCGTAGTATTAAACTTTCTGAGTAATTATTAGAAGCACTAATTTGCATTAATATTTCGGCAATATACCCTGGCGGAGTTTCGGGACTTGATGTAATATTAAAAATAGCAGGCTTTGATTGGTCATGATTTATTATCTCTTGCTCATGGTAAGTTGTATTTAAGGTAATAAACGGGTCGTTGGTACTTATAGAAAACTCAACATTTTCAATATTGCTACCTCCACTATTTAATATTATAAAGTGTACATCGGCAGTTTCATCAATATCTAATCTAAAATTATCGTTGTCATCTACATATTGGTCAATATTTTCAAGAATCGCTGTATAAATGATTTCTTCAAAATTTATAGTCCAATTGCTTTGATCGCAAGAAGCTTCAATTACGAAGGGTATTGATTCTTCGTTTTCAAAATTATAAAGACTTTCAAATTCAAAAGCATTTTGAAATGTGATTTCTTCCTGAGCTTGCAAATTAATGCCATTTAATATTCCGTTGGTAATGCTAATATCCGGGTTATTACAAAATAGCTGTAGTTCAAGATTAGTCATAATCTCGTTAGTTGCATTTCTTAATGTTATTTCAAACCATGCATTTTCACCCCACTCAAGGCTGTCGTTATTGGTAGTATGGAGTTCTGTGCTTACAATTAATCCGTTTGTAGAAATTGGGATGGTTTTACGGTCAATTAGATTGCTGTTGTCGTAAACTTTAAAATTAAGATTATAAGCTAAAAGTTCAGATGTAGGATGTCCTGTAAGCAAGCCGTTTTCTGATAGGTTGAATTCTTCAGGCAGTGTATTAGTTTGTAATATAAGCTTTGTGTTTTCAGGAATATTTGGGCTACAACTAAATGGAAAAATATCGAAGTTAATTTGATTACCGTTTGATATACCGGAGACAAAGACTTCATCATAAGCCAAATTAATATTTCTATAATATATCTCAATATCACCATTGCTATGTAACACTACTGCTGTTTCAACATGGTTATTGCTAAGCCAACGAATTTTTACCGATTCTTCAGAAATATTAGAATAAACAGAAGCTCCCATGTTTTGATAGAATGGTGTAATACATTTTCTATGCATAAACGCTGTAATAAGCTTATGCATGTAAGGTAGATTATATGGCTCGAAAGAAAAATCTATATAGCCACTATTAGAAACAAGGAATTTATTATAAGTCTCGCCATAAAAAGGAAAGTCAAAAGGCAAATTTATTGTAGAACCGGAACTTATGGGAGTAATAATATCGTTTGGAAAAGTTCCGCTTGATTCAATAATATTATAATCAATATCAAATTCCCAACGGTAAGGGGATATGCCTCCTTCTGCTTCCATTTGATAAGAGTAGTCATTATAAGTTTCGGCTACGGGCAAAACATTTGTTGTAATATTTACATTGTCATAATTAGGATTATAGTCTATGTAAATACTTGTAAGGTCATTGTTATTGATGTCAATATTATTGTATTGATATTCAATTTCGCTTACAGTTTCGCCTGTATAGTCTAATAATGAGAAAGAATTTATATGTCCTGTTCCTAGGTTATCGTCATCGTCTTCAATTACTTGAAAGAAGAATCTTGCTGGAGTGTTTTCGGGTAGTAAGTCTAGTAATGGAGTAACATCAAGTCCGAACTCTAATTGGTTCCCTAGTTCATCGTATGTACCTTCTAATCCTCGTTCACCTCCTTGATAATTAATAATTGGGAATTCCATGTAATAATCGGGATTAGTTGCTTCCATATCTGTTGACATTCCTGCTAATATTTTTATTCTACCTCGTTTTGTGTAATACATATCTACTTTGTAGGTAAGCAAAACATCATGTGATTCTTTTGCATGGCAAACATGTACAGCATTGTTCCAAATTCCACCTTGCGAGGTTGGGTCGGCAAGAGATTTATACATCATCCATGCATAGTATGGATTTGAATAATTATTAACCATTAAAAATGCTCCTTTCTCCCAATCACGGACATCAATTATTCCGTCTCCATTTAAGTCTATGTTATTTGTGTATTGTCCGTCTCCGTTGTAGTCCCAGCAAATATTATCGTCGTATCCTATAATAGCCATTGCATGACTAGGCGATGCTCCCCACGAAGGTATTACTCGTTCTCCCTCATGTGGTGTTTCTGCAGGTAAAGTGTTGGATGGGTAATGGTATTGGGAATAAAAAAATCCGATTCCTCCAACATCAGAATCTTCCAAATGATTATCTATCCAATGTTTTAATGTTAAAATTCCCTCTTCGGTATCGCATTTAATTTGCGATGCTCCAAATATTCTGTTATGCATTGCGGCATAATATGAGTCGTAACCATCCATCCATCTGATTCCGCCGCCAGCCGAATAAGAACCGCCATATTCGTTTGTTGTGGGGCAACCTACAAGCCTTAATAATTCTAATGTATGATAGTAGCTAACACCTGAATAACCTTCTCCACCATTTTCCCAATTCCAAGGAAAATGCGTAGGATAATTATTGTCGGTGTTGGAAGCATCCAAATTGCGTAGCCGACAAATTTCGTAAGTAAACCCGTAAGCAACTGAAGCTACTTGCCCACACGAAAATCCAGCTTGTTGAAACATTGGTGGAAAGTATATTTGTGTCCTATTATCTACAGCTGCCGGTAAGGATTTGTTTTTATGTGTAGAAGGCAGTTTTAAGACCGGAAGACTTGACAAATCTTCTAAATCTTGAGGACTTAAACTTTCTAGTTCATAGGTCTCTTTTTGTGGTTCAGTTGATTGTTCTTGTGCTGCGCAATATATACTTATCACTATTAAAACTATTAGAAAAATATTAGCTTTCATAAATTTTTTATTGCTGTTTTGTAAAACTTTTAATTATTGTATTATTATCATTATATAATTTCAAAATGTAATAAGCTTGTTTAAGTTCAAAGACGTTTATTTGTACCTTTTTGTTGCCTGCTTTAACAATATAGTTTTTTACAATTTTACCTTCAGTATTTACTATTTCCAATTTGTAGTTTTCGGTAAAGATGTCTTCAGATTCAATGAATAGTACTGTTGAAGTAGGATTGGGGTAGATTGTTAGCTTTTCATTTATATGATCTTTTATTCCTGTAACTAGATTAAGAACTTTAATGTCGGCTCTAAAGTTATCATCTGTAATTTTTACTTTTATAGGATAGGGAGTACTATAATCTATGTTGCCGTATAATATTCCTGATTTTGATAAATTAATACTTTCAGGTATTGGATAAATTGTTAAATCTGTTTTTGTATTTGCATTGTTTATTTCGTCTGTATTTGAAATTAAATAATTGATATTGTCGCCTAGCGAAACTCCCGATAAGGATGTAGCATTGTTATGTATTGAACTATTTCCGTATAAAAAACTAAATGTGCCATCAGGAAATAGATCAAGCCCAAAGCGTGCTACCGTCCATTGCTCCATATACTGTTGAGAACATTGCCACCGAATTGATGCTTTGTCTTGTGTAGCTTCGTACCAAATCCCATCACCATATTCAGGTTCGCAAACAAATCTGTAACGCATGTGAGGGGCAATCATTTCTTCGTTAGCAAAAAAATCGAAAGTATAATCACGAAAATACTTATAATATACATCTCTAGTAGAATCTAACATTATATATCCATCGGTATGGACTTTTATATTTCGTACATTTTTATTGTTAAAGGGGAAATCGAAAGGTAAACTTACAGTAATATAGTTGTCGAAATATTCGTTAGGCGTTATTTTGTTTGTTGTAAGTTCATTAAACTCGTAATTTGAATGTGATTCTTTTATGTAAGGATGAATACTCCATACTATAGGAGTAACACCGTTTTCACTTTGCAAATAATATGTAAAATCTTCATTGGAATTGAATAAAGGTAAATCTTCGGTAACTATTGAGGGTTTATTAAAATTAACCGATAAATTAAGTTTTTTATAAGTTATTCCATTATTTACTGTTTCCATATTACCGGAGTACACATATTCAAATTCGGGGCATGTAGTGTAAGAATAAATTGAATAATTAAGTAAGTCTAGATAATAATTACTATAATTATCATATTCTCTTATTATTAAAAAAAATGCAGCTTGTTCGCCAGGTTTAATATAATCGAGTAGTTTACTAATATCAAAACCAAGCTCAATGGTTTTGTCTGCTTCGCTTGTTCCGCCTTGCATGTAGAGATTGTTCCCTTCGGAATAGTTCATTATCGGAAAATCTATTTCATAATCAGGCTCATTACTTTGAGGATCGGAGCTAACACCAAAACTTATTTTTAAATTATTTCGGTCTTCGTATTTAAGCTTGACTTTTGCCGTAAGCATTGGGTTGTAGGTTTTAAGTGGTTTTATTACTCCTACATCATTGTTTAAGAAACCATTTTCTTCATATGAGTCAGCAAAGCATTTGTACATAATATATCCAAATCCATTGTCTCCCCAATCAGTACCAAAGCTTTCGGCATATTTAAAACCACCTCGTTCCCAGTCGCGAATATCAATAATACCATCTCCGTTTAAATCAATATTATTAGTATATTGACCGTCTCCGTTGTAGTCCCAACAGATATCGTCATTGTAGCCAACAATTGTATTGCTATGTGATGAGTTGTCTCCGCAATTATGGATAACAAATTGCCCTGTATATGCACTCTCAGGTGGTAAATAGCCACTACCATTAATCCCGATATTTGCCATAAATACTGCAAGTCCTCCGGGGGTTTCTTCATTTCCATGATCGTAAATCCATGCTTTCAATGTATTTAAGCCTTCTTCGCTTGTGCAGTTTATTAAATAATAATCCTCAATACGGTATTTCATAGCCTCGTAATACTTATCATATCCACTCATCCATTTCGATGAATCTCTATGTATATCTGCTTCAGATTCTGTGATTAGTGGTATCCCAACATTTTTAAGTATATTAAATGTAAAGCAATAATGATTGCCCCACCAACCAAATCCTGAATTTGCCCAATTCCATGGGAAATACACGCTAAAACAGTTATTAATATTTTGCGAGCTGATATTATTTATTCTATTATATTCGTAACTAAAAGTATAATACGATGATGCTACTTGATTGCAAAGATTATGCGTCTGATTATAGATTAGAGGAAAATAAACACTTGTAGAATTATCAACACTTTCGGGTAGTGTGTTTTTATAATATCTTTGACCTTCTTCGGTAAGGGTCAAATAGCGTCCCTCTATAGTATATCTGTTGTTTTGTGCTTTTAAACTAATTGTTAAGCAAATCCCTGCTATCAATAATAATATGTATCTCATCTTCTTTTTAAACTTACGAGCAATTTACAAACTTTTTCAATATAATTATCATAAATTTGTGAGTTTTAATACTAATGTTATTAAATGGAGTTTAAACTTGTATCAGATTTTAAACCAACGGGTGATCAACCACAAGCAATACGCTTATTAGCCGATGGTATTTTTAAAGGTCAATCAAATCAAGTGCTTTTAGGGGTTACCGGAAGTGGAAAAACTTTTACTATTGCCAATGTAATAGAGCTGGTTCAAAAGCCTGTTTTAGTAATGAGCCACAACAAAACTCTTGCTGCACAGCTCTATAGCGAGTTTAAAAATTTTTTTCCCGAAAATGCAGTAGAGTATTTTGTTTCATATTACGATTATTATCAACCTGAAGCATATTTGCCTGTAACTGATACTTATATAGAAAAAGATCTTAGTATTAATGATGAGATTGAAAAACTTAGACTTAGTGCAACAAGCTCATTATTAAGCGGAAGGAGAGATGTTATTGTGGTTTCGTCTGTTAGTTGTATATACGGTATTGGTAACCCTGATGATTTTCATGCAAATACTTTAATTGTTGAAAAAGGTAAGATAATTAGCAGAGACAATTATTTGCGTAAACTTGTTGACAGCCTTTATTTTCGTAGCGAAATTGATTTTAAGAGAGGAAGCTTTAGAGTTACCGGCGATACTATTGATACGTGGTTAGCGTATCATGATATTGCTATACGTATTGAGTTTTGGGATGATGAGGTCGAAGCCATTTCTAGCTTTGATCCGCTAACAGGAAAAATTGTTGAAAAACTTGATAAGGCTATTATTTATCCGGCAAATATTTTTGTTACAAATAAAAGCAGGATACAGGATGCAATAATAAGAATTCAGGACGATATGATGGCGCAGGTAGAGTATTTTAATAAAATTGATAAAAGACTTGAAGCTAAACGTTTATTCGAACGAGTAAATTATGATTTAGAAATGATTCGAGAATTAGGACATTGTTCGGGAATCGAAAATTATTCAAGATATTTTGACGGTAGAAAGCCAGGAACTCGTCCTTTTTGTTTGTTAGATTATTTTCCTAAGGATTTTCTTACTATTATTGATGAAAGTCATGTAACTATTCCACAGATTAGAGCAATGTATGGAGGAGATAGAAGTAGAAAAGAAAATCTTGTGAATTTTGGCTTTCGATTGCCGGCTGCTCTCGATAATAGACCTTTAAAATTCAATGAATTTGAATCTTTAATGAATCAAACAATATATGTAAGTGCTACTCCTGCAGATTTTGAACTCGAAAAAACAGGTGGCGAAATTGTTGATCAAGTTATTCGTCCTACAGGATTACTCGACCCGGAAATTGTTGTAAGACCTAGCTTAAACCAAATTGACGATCTTATGAGCGAGATACAAACACGAAGAAAAAGAGACGAAAGAATTTTGGTTACAACACTCACAAAAAGAATGGCAGAAGAGTTGACAAAGTATTTGACTAGAATGGATATCCCTACAAGGTATATTCACTCAGATGTTGATACCTTAGACCGTGTAGAAATAATGGATGGTTTAAGGCAAGGTCTATTTGATGTTCTTGTAGGTGTAAACCTTTTACGCGAAGGCTTAGACCTTCCTGAAGTATCTCTCGTTGCTATTTTAGATGCTGACAAAGAAGGTTTTTTGCGTTCAGAACGTTCATTAACACAAACAGCAGGCAGAGCAGCTCGCAATATAAATGGCAGAGTTATTATGTATGCCGATAAAATTACTAAATCTATGAAGCTTACAATTGATGAAACAGAACGAAGACGTTTGAAACAAATTGAATATAATTCAAAAAATAATATTATTCCCGAAACTATTATAAAATCAAAACATTCGGCTTTGGGTAATTGGAAAAAGGAAGAACAAAGCTATAAAAAGGCTTATCCCGAAAAAGAGCAAATTGATGTTGCTGCCGATCCTGTAATTAAATATATGGATAAAGATGCCTTGAATGAAACAATTGCAAACACAAAAAAACTTATGGAACAAGCTGCTGCAAAATTGGACTTTATCGAGGCAGCAAGGCTCAGAGATGAAATGTTTGCCCTTAAAAAACTTTTGAATGAAAAGTTTTACTAATTTTTGTTATCCTAATTTAGCAATATTATGATCGAAGTTTATTTCATTTGAACTATGTAAATTATTATCAACTTATATTTATATTTTTGTTGCTTATTGTAATTAATATAATACTATTATTAACATGAAAAAATCTGCAAATAATAAACTAAGGATTATTTATGCAATAATTGTTTTTATTGTGGCAATGGTTTTAGTTTTTTTTATGTTTCCAAAAGAAAAAAAATTCGCTTACGACTTTGAAAAAGGTAGCCCTTGGTTACACGATAATTTGATAGCTCCTTTCGATTTCCCGGTATATAAATCACAAGATGAAATACAAATGGAGAAAGATAGTATAAGGATTAGCTTTATTCCGTATCTAAAGCTCGATACCGTTGTTTCATCTGAAATGCTGGCTTATTATCAAACAAAAATGTCGAGTTATTGGCAGCAAAAAGTAGTTGCGAAAAATAATAATAAATGGAGCATAAATTTATTTACTAATAAACCTTCCTTAGATGAAGAGTTCGTTGTAATAAATGATTGTTTAAATAAAGTAATGCAGGAATTATATGATAAGGGAATTATTCTGGCTAACGATAGCTTACAAAAATCTAATTCTCAGTTTTATTTGCTTGATGGAAATACCCTAAAGGGAAAATTTACTTACAATCACTTTATAAGTATTCAGCAAGTAGCAGATAATGCAAAACAAAGTTTTTTACAAAAATGCAGAGCAGTAAGCCAAATGCCTGATAATGTCCTTGTTGAATTGTCAGAATTGTTCCTTGAATACGATAATTTTGCTCCTAACATTATAAGCGACGAGGCTACTAATCATGATGTATTAAAAGGTCAATTAAATTCAATTTCGCCAACAAGAGGTGTGGTTCAAAAAGGAGAACTAATTGTTTTGAAGGGCAATATCGTAGATAATCAGACAAATTCAATTTTATTATCACTAAAAAATGAAATTGAATCAGATTCCAGTAATGTAAATGCTGTGTGGGTAAACATTGGAATAGGAGTATTAATTCTCAGTATATTTGGTGTGTTTTTTCTTTATTTTTGGATATTTCATCGCTCTACATTATTATCATTCAAACACATTACTTTTATTTTTCTTCAATTATTAATGTTCATTATTATAGTTTATCTTATTATAAACTTTACCTCAATAAATAATTATTTAATCCCAATTGTAATTGTACCGATTTTGCTTTTTACATTTTTGCATTTCCGAATAGCCTTTTTCTCTTTTATCGTAATGCTTTTTGTTTTAGGATTTTTTGTGCCAAATAGCTTTCAGTTTTTATTTATTAATCTTGTAGCCGGCTTGGTTGCATTATTTACTTTAAGGACAATTCAGAGGCGTAGGCAGTTGTTTTTGTCTGTTTTTGCTGTGTTATTAGCATATACAGTAACTTATTTTGGGTTCATAATTATTCGTGAAGGTAATCTTTCAAGTATTGTTTGGAGCGATTTCTTATGGTTGGGTGGCAATGCTTTGTTGTTGATTAGTTTTTTCCCACTAATGTATGTTTACGAAAAACTTTTCGGTTTTATTTCAGATGTAACTTTAATGGAGTTGTCTGATACTAATCATCCAGCTTTAAGAGCTTTAGCCGAAAAAGCTCCTGGCACTTTTCAACATTCTATGCAAGTAGCAAATTTGGCAGAGGCAGGTATCCGAAAAATTGGAGGTAACCCTCTGCTTGTAAGAACAGGAGCTTTATATCACGATATTGGAAAAACCGATATACCGGAATATTTTATCGAAAATCAATCAGGTAAAAATCCACACGATGATTTGTCGTATGATAAAAGTGCTGAAATTATTATCAGACATGTGAGTAAAGGTGTTGAAATTGCAAAAAAATATCGTTTGCCTGCTCAAATCGTGGATTTTATTAAAACACATCACGGAAGGTCTATTACAAAATATTTTTACAACTCTTATGTAAACGAAAACGAGAGTAAAGATATTGATAAAGAAAAATTTATGTATCCAGGACCTAAACCATTGAGTCGCGAAATGGCTGTGCTTATGATGGCAGATTCGGTTGAGGCAGCCTCTCGATCAATAAAAGAATATACACCCGAAAATATCTCTAAGCTTATAGATGGGATTATTAAATCGCAATTAGATGATGGACAATTTGAGTATGTAGATATTACTTTTAAGGATATTTCGGATATTAAACAGGTTTTTAAAGAAAAAATTGTAAATATTTATCATGCTCGAATTGAGTACCCTGAATTGAAAAAAACACCGATAGTTTAAACAATAATTTAAGATTTTATTGGTTTTAGTTAATTCAAATTGCTTAATGAAAATTAGTTTTTACATAATATTTTTGTTCTTCCCTGTCTTTGTCTTTTCCCAGTCAGCAAAGCTTAAAGGTAGAATTGTTGACGAAAGCGGAATGCCAGTAGAATTTGCAAATGTTTCTGTAGAAAAGCATAGTATTGGTATTGCTTCTGATCGTTTTGGAACATATAGCTTAGTAGTGCCGGCAAACGAAAAGCTTACAATTAGTATATCTTGTATGGGTTACGAATCGCAAACTATTGAAAAGCAGTTTAGTTCAGGTCAAATTGTAAGTGAAAGTTTTGTACTAAAAAAAGCTACAAATTATTTGCCCGAAATGGCAGTAGAAGATAAAATGGATAGGCACAATAGCCTTGTTAGACTTAATCCTGAAATTTCAACTAATATCCCAACTTCAGGAGGATTTGAGGATGTAATTAAAACCTTACCCGGAGTTTCTTCGAATAACGAGTTAAGTTCTCAATACTCGGTAAGAGGTGGTAATTTTGATGAAAATCTTGTTTACGTAAACGATATTGAAATTTACCGCCCCTTGTTAATAAGATCGGGACAGCAAGAGGGGCTTAGTTTTATTAATTCAGATTTAATCTCGTCTGTCGTTTTTTCCTCAGGTGGATTTGAAGCAAAATATGGCGACAAAATGTCATCGGTACTTGATATTAAATACCGTAAACCTAGTAAAACTGCTGGTTCGTTTACTGCGAGCTTATTAGGCGTTAATGCACATTTCGAGGGAGTTTCTAAAGATCATAGATTCCGACATCTTACCGGTATTCGCTACAAATCAACAAAATACGTACTAGGTAGCATGGATACCGAAGGTGCTTACGACCCACGATTTACCGACATTCAAACTTATCTGTCGTATGATATTAATGACAAATTTGAACTTAGTTTTTTGGGTAACTACAGCAGCAATATTTATAAATTTATTCCACAAGATAGAGAAACAAGTTGGGGAACATTAGACGAAGCTCTAAAAATTAAAATGTATTTCGAAGGGCAGGAGGTAGATAAGTTTTCAACTATTACAGGAGCATTCTCAGGAATATATCGACCCAATAAAGATTTGCAACTTAAATTTATAGTAGGAGGATTTTATACTAACGAAGAAGAAACTTATGATATCCTTAGCCAGTATTATTTAAATGAACTAGACAAACAACTTGGTTCTGATAATCTCGGTGATAGCGTTGCTAATATTGGTGTAGGCTCATATCTTGACCATGCTCGAAATTATTTGAACGGATATGTTTTTAATGCAGAACATAAAGCCTCATGGAAAACCAATAATCATTTTATTGACTGGGGAGTTTCATACAAAATGGAGTTTTTTGATTACAGTATTAACGAATGGCAAATGAATGACTCTGCAGGATACTCGCTCCCATACAGCGATACAAGCCTCGATCTTTTTTCAATCGAAAATTCAGAATATACCATTAATTCAAATCGTATGTCGGCTTATTTGCAAGATAAGTATATCATCGAATTTGATAGTGTAGAACTTGGGCTAGTAGGAGGGGTAAGAATACATTATTGGGATTTTAATAATCAATTTGTTGCCAGCCCTCGTGTAGCAATTTCTTTTAAACCTAATTGGGATAAAGATTTTATGTTTCGGCTTTCTTCTGGTTTTTATCATCAACCGCCTTTCTTTAAAGAACTTCGAAAACCTGACGGTACTTTAAATTATGATATAAATGCACAGTCATCGGTACATGTAGTTTTTGGTAGCGATTACCAGTTTAATGCTTGGAACAGACCCTTTAAGCTAATTACCGAAGTCTATTATAAATATATGTATAATTTGATACCTTACGATATTGATAATGTAAGAATAAGATATTATGGCGAAAATATTGCAAATGGCTATGCTGTAGGTTTTGATGCTAAGCTTAATGGCGAGTTTGTTAAAGGAACCGATTCGTGGTTAAGTTTGTCGATTATGCAGACACAAGAAGATATTGAGGGCGATTTCTATGTAACCGAAAACGATAATGGTGCAGTTGATACGGTTTTCCCTGGTTTTATCCCAAGACCTACCGATCAGCGTCTTAATTTTGGAATTTATTTTGCCGACTATTTGCCGAATAATCCAACTTGGCAGGTTTATCTTAATTTATTATTTGGTACTGGTTTGCCTTTTGGACCACCTAATAGCGAAAGATATATGGCAATGTCCAGAATACCCCCATACAGACGTGTTGATATAGGTTTTTCTAAACAAATTGTAGGAAATAAACCATTGCCTAACCACAATCCATTTAGGCATTTTAAAAGTATTTGGGTAACTGCTGAGGTTTTTAATTTACTCGATATTAATAACACAATTTCTCATATTTGGGTTACTGATATTCAGGGTAGAAAATATGCAGTACCAAATTATCTTACAGGAAGAAGAATTAATATTAAACTAGTTGCAAAATTTTAATTTTTTTGCACAGTTTTTGCTAAACAAGTAATTTTGACAAACAAACTACTTAGTTTTATGAAAAAGATTGTCTTATTATTAATAATTACCTTGAGTTCTATTGGAATTTATGCTCAAGAAACTTCAGAAGAAGCATTAACTGAAAATCCTCTTCAGTATTTTAAAGCAGAAGATTTTGAAAATGGAATCAACGAAATAGTATTATACTCACTCGAATCTTGTGGAAGATGCGAAACTGTACGCAATGCACTAGATACGGCAGGAATAGAATATTTTGTCTTTACTATCGATAATGATAAAAAACAAAGTTTGTTAGACCAAAAAATATTACAAGGATTAAAATATCCTAATCTTGGATACTCAATTAAGTTTCCTTGTTTAGAGATAAATGGAACAATGTATCATGCAATCGCTAATCACACCGCCTTTATAAGAGAGCTAATTGATTTTATGAAAGAACCTAATGAAAACTAATTGTAAAGGTATCTTTTAATGCTTTTTTTAGGAGTTTTTTCAAACTCTTCGTCTCGTATAACCATTTTATTAATTTTCATATGTTGTGGTAAGTTTTTATTTACCAGTTTTTGATAATTTACCATTACCATTTCAACATGTTCTTTGTCAAGATTTTGGCGTTCAAGTCGTTCATGATCGGGATATACTAAAGCAATTATTTGATTTTTGCGACCTACAACTACACATTCGCTTACTAAAGGTAAGTTCAGAAGTTTTGATTCAATCTCTTCAGGATATATATTTTTACCCGATGCATTTAATATCATACTTTTGCTTCTGCCTTTAATAAACAAATATCCGTCTTTGTCAATTAGACCTAAATCGCCTGTACGCATCCAACCATCATCAGTAAAAGCTTTCTTTGTTTCTTCTTCGTTTTTATAATAGCCGTTCATAATATTTTCGCCACGTAGAAGAATTTCTCCTACTTTTTTGTCGGGTTGACTACTGTCAATTTGAATTTCAAGTGTATCTACAACCTTACCTGCCGAAAATATTTTGGTTGTTTTCCATCCATCGTATGTAATTAAAGGACCACATTCGGTCATACCATAGCCAATCGAAAATCTAAAACCTATTTTGCGTAAAAATACTTCTACTTCACGATTTAATTTTGCTCCACCTACTACCACTTCGATAAAGTTCCCTCCAAATGATTCATTTAGGCTTTTCTTAACTTTATTGTAGATTATATTTTTAAGAATAGGGAGTTTTAGCATTATCTTAATGCTTTTTTTATTAAGAACAGGAATGATTTTGTTTTTATAAACCTTTTCAAGCACAAGTGGAACAGTTAGGATAAGTTTCGGTTTAATCTCATTAAAAGCTTTTACAACAATGTTGGGCGAAGGTAAACGTCCTAAAAATGTAATTGTACATCCTAAGCTAAATGGATAAAGAAATTCAAAAGCACAACCATAACAATGAGCAAGCGGGAGAAACGAAACTATTCTATCTCCTGCAACTAATGGCATATTTGCTCGTGCATAACGAATATTTGCCGATAGTGTATTATGATTCAGCATAACACCTTTAGGTTCTCCTGCTGTCCCTGATGTGTATAGTATTGCTGCTAACTTATCGTTGTCGTGTTCGGTTAAAGTGAATTGTTTGCCGGTAATACTATCATCAAATTTTGAAAAATGGTGTTCAGAATCGATATAGTTATGTTTAATAGTAAAATCGTCAAGGCAATAAATTGACTGTAGATTTGTAAATTTGTCTGTGTCAAATTTTGCAAAAATAAACTCTGATGCAAAAAGTAATTTACTATCGCAATGGTTTGTTAGTTTATATATATCATTGCTCGGAAAATCTTGTAGTAGCGGAACAATTACAGCACCATAACTTATTGCTGCCAAATATACACATCCCCAATTACCACAATTTTTGCCAACTAATGCAATTTTATCACCTTGTTCAATTTTATGATCTTCGAATAGTTTGTGTAATGATAGGATAATTTTACCTATATCTGAGTATTTTAATGAACCATTATCGTAATCGGTTAAGGCAATTTGATCCCAGTTAGATTTAATCGGTTCTTCAAAATATTTTACAAGTTTTTCGCTTATCATGACTATAATGTTTTTTTATTTTAAGATTGTAAAAATAAAATTTATATTTTTTTTAATGCAAATTTAAAATTTAAGTTATAAACAAATTTAGTTAATGTGCAGATAAACAGGACATTATTGGCTCAGGAATTGATAGAAAATTTTCCCGTTTTGAGTTTCGTTTTTATTAATAATTGCAAATTTGGACTTTTTTGCAGCATCGGTGGCAGCACTTATTAGGCAATCTTTATCATCGTTTACATTCGATTGAATGAGATTTGTACTTCTTACAGTACCATCTTGGTTAATGCTTACTCCTATTACTACAATACCACTTCCTTGACAAGTAAATACAGGAACATGTAAATAACGAGTTTTTCTGTTGTCGTCTTCTAATTCGGCGTAAACTAATGCTGGACCGGTATGAGTTACTTGTTGAGAGTTGTCGATATTTCTATCATTATAATTATTCTGATTGAAATTATCGGGCAAATAATCCTCAGGCTTTGTATTAATTATTTTTTCGTAATCGTCTCCGTGCTTTTCTCGCAATATCTCTTCTTCATACATTTGCTGTAGTTCTTCCTTGCTTAAATTGGAATGCTCGCTTAAATCTGAAATATCTCCGGAATAGTTTGTTCCGGCATTTTTTAAATTTGCTAAATATTCATCAATGTCAATTTTTTCGCTATCATTTGTTTGTTCATCTAACTCATTGTCATCAATATCATCAAGCATTTCGGGTTCTATTAATATTACTTGCTCAAAATGTTGGTATTTTGTGTTAATTGAAAATAATAAAGCTACTATTACAAGAAACAAGTGAAGAATTATTGTAAATAATATTGCATTTAGTCTATGTCTTGAAATTCGATTCATTTATTATTATTAACGCATACAAAGTTAATTCATTTTAAATTCTTGGAAAATTTTAAACCGAACATAATAAGTATTAATTGTTGGCGTTATTTATTCGTAAAAATATCATAATAAATTGTGCCTATGATTGAAAATTCTACTTTTATTTATATTCTAAACAGTCAAACTATCGAGGAAAGTATTTTTTTCGAAACCGATTTTCTCGATATTAAAGTTGAAACTGAGATAGGAGTATGTCTGCCTAATCTTGAAGTTCCTAATCACGTTAACGAAAAAGTATTAAGTTATTTGTACTCGAAGTAATTGATTAGAATATGTGTATCGACCTTTTAAGGTTTTTAATGCCTGATGTTGGGATTACAAATGTGGTAATTTAGATTGTTTTTGACATTTTTAATGTAATTTGTAACGAAAGCTTTCGTGATTGATAATTGTGATTCCATTTCTATTTGCTATTTAAATCTCAATTTTGTCTTTGCTAGTATGAGGCACGAATGAGAAGCATTCTGCTTAGTACATACCAATAGTTATTTTTTTAAATTTTTAACGATTACTATTTGTTCAAATACAGTTTGATTTATTCGCTCTCAGAAGTTTTCTATGCTCATTCGTAAGAATGGCAATCTGTTTGGTATTTACTACTATCTCCCTTCTTTTACTTTAAAACACTTTTCAATATGTTGTTTTGTAGCTCCGTCAACAAGTAGAATTAGATAATCGTTTATGGCGATTTTAATATCTTTATTGGGATTTTTATATAGTTTGAATTCATTGTTTTCGTTTCTGCTTAGCCCCATAAGAATGCAATTAAATCGTTTTTTTAATTCTACAAAAACCTCGAAATAATCTTTATTAATATATGGATTGTCTTCAATTACTTTATATTCTTCTAAATCGAAATCTCCCTCTTCGGTAATGTTGTCCATTATGTCTTCGGTAAAATTAGCAACGTCTGGTTCAAAAATATAACTTGCAACAAGTTTTGCTGATACCTCATTGTTTGAAACACTAAACGTTACTCCTGCTGCATGAAATGTATCTTTAAGTTCGTTGTTGTTTAACGAAACTATATAATTTAAATCTTTAAAATGCTTTTTAATATTTATTAGTTGTACAAGTGTATGTGAGTCATTCTGAAAATTTATAAAAACTGATTTCGATTGTTCTATATTGGCAAGTTTAAAGTTCTCAATTTTATTGAAATCAGAAAAGAGTACAAATACATTATTGTCGTCGAAACTGCTGTAAATTAAATCAATATCGTCAGGGTTATTAGTAATAATTGCAACTTGTTTTCCACTAGGTAAAATGTTTTTTACTACATTCATGCCAAATTGGTCCCAGCCAATCATTACAAAATGATTAGTCATTTTTGTGCCGTAAAGTCCAAGTTTTTTATTTTCCATAAATCTTCTTATTTCGTTGGTTATTTGTCCGGTAAAGATACCAAGTAAGGCTATTGAGCTTACTACTAGAATTAAAGCAAGTATTTTTCCTATTATAGTTACTGGTACAAGATCGCCATAACCAACAGCTGCAATTGTTACAAAACCATAATATATGGCATCAAAAAAGTTGTTGATTGTAGCATAAGGAGAATTTCGTTCTGCAATTACAATAAGAAACAAAAAGCTGACAAATACGATTAAAATTACTAGAATGGTTGATATCCACCGCCAAATTATTTTAGAGCGTTTTATTACTTTTTTTAATGTTTAAACAAAAATAATAAAAATCTAAACATCTATGACAATTATTTATAATATTGGGGAGACATTTTATAATATTCCATAAAGATTATATTATAATAGTGAGTTAATTAAAGAATCTGAAAAACTATCTGGGTGGGTTACAATTTATTACTTCCTGTTTTTTCCAATTATTCGAGTTTTTATCCCAAAACCAAGTTTTTCCTTCGGCATCATTTATTGTTTCAGCTGGCTTAGTATATGTTTTTTTCCACACCGGAGAATTTGTTCCGTTAAAACTTATTTCACTTTCGTGCCAAAATCTGCTTGCCCCGGGGTTTGTCGTACAATTCATCTTTTCAACAGCTCCATTATTCCCAAATACTAGATCACAAAAAACGGAATAGCTTAATTTAATTTCTTCTTGGTTATATGTATTATTACCATATAAATCATAAAATTTAATGTCTCGTTTGCCATTTTTCCAAGGAGTGATTTTTACTGATACTTTATTGTTTACATAATAATAAAAAATGGTATCGTTAATTGTTTCCGATTCTGGAATTATTTGTTGGTTCTGGTCAGTTAGTTTTGGAACTGTGTCAGATATGATGTTTTTTTTAGTCAATTCATCGTCTATTTTTTCGGGTGTATTGATAATATAATAGCTTGAGTCCATTATTTCATGTGTAGCCCCTTCTATTTTTGGTTGAGGTAGTTTAATTGTAATTTCCTCTTTGTTTTTGCAAGAGTATAATGTTAATGCAAATAATATTAGCAATAAAATAGTTTTCATACTGTGGATGTAAACAAATATTAAACCGTTTTTAGTTTTGCTTATTCTTTATTTTTAATGAAATATAAACAAGCAATGCACCCCCAATTACAAATGGAATACTCAGCCATTGTCCCATATTTAAACTTAGGTTTTCTTCAAATGCTACCTGATTGTTTTTTAAGAACTCAATAAAAAAGCGGGCAGTAAAAATCATAATTAGAAATATTCCGAGTAAGAAGCCTCTTGCATTTCTAAATCGCTCAAATTTATATAAATACATAAGAACTAAAGATGTAGTAATATAGCATAATGCTTCATATATTTGAGTAGGATGGCTTGCCCATGTGTCTCCGTTTTGTACAAAAATAAAACCCCAAGCTTTATCGGTTTGATGTCCGTATATTTCTGAATTGAACAAATTGCCAAATCTGATACATGCACCCGCAAATCCAGTTGGAACAGCAACTCTGTCAAGAAGCCATAGGATATTTTTTTGTGTGCTTTTTCGTCTGAAAAGCAACATTGCAATAATAATTCCAATAGCTCCGCCGTGGCTTGCAAGTCCTTGATATCCTACAAAATGAAATTCAGGATAAAAACTAATCGGTAAAAAAATCTCAATAATTTCTTTCCATCCCGACAAATAATATTCCCAATCATAAAATAAACAGTGAGCAAGCCGGGCACCAATTAATCCGCCAAACACAACATAGATTACTAAATTATCAAGCTCTTTGATTGGTATTTGCTCTTGTTGATATATCTTTTTTACAACAAAATATCCTATTACAAAACCTAGTGCAAATAATAAACTGTAATATCTAATCCCAAATGTTCCAATTTGAAAAAGTATAGGATCAATATCCCAAGTGATTGCTAATAAATTCATTAGTTTTTTAATTTACATTTTAATTATTGTTTGCAAATATATCAGATTATTATGTTTATTTTAAATATTATAAAAAGTAAATTGTCTTTTACTGTTTTGTATTAATTCATTAATATTGTGATATATTAAAATATAAATTGTGGAAATAAAAGATTTTGGTGATATAAAACGCATTACGGCTCAAAAAATGCGGGAAGGAAATGGTGTATATTTTTGGTCTGCATCTGTAATAAATAAAAACGATAAGACTTTGTCTCGATTTGTTCGCGATATTTCTGCCGTTGCAAATGCAGAAGGTGGGATAATTGTAGTTGGCATTAAATCTTATAGAGGTAGAGCAAACAGTATTGAATATATAAAAAATGACGTTAGTATAAATTGGCTGGTAAACGAAATTCAATCGCGTATAAGTCGCAGGATTAAAGATTTACAAATTAATATAATATCGGAAATCGAGGGGCAATTACTGGTAATTAAAATACCTGAATTTAACAATTCTCCGCATATGTGCGATGACGGAAGGTATTATTACTGGAATGGGAAAAAGGCTATGGTTATGGATGAAACTAGAGTAAGATATATGTACAAAGCTACAAGCAGTCCTGAGTTAGAGTTTGTGGGTTTGTATGGAACTAATGGAGTCCCGATAATGAAAGATGGAATAATAGAAAGACTTAGTTTTTATCCGAAATTGATAGTTCAAAACAGAGGTGGGCAAGTTGAAAAAGATTATAAAGTGGAACTTACTATTCCTGCCGAATTGCATGATACTAATTTTCATCCATTACAAACAAATTTGGTTAGGCACGAAGGTGGTAATATGGTTTTTTCAATTCCAGGACGTAATCCATTATTTCAAGACGAAATTAGTGCCCCATTTGAGATAAAACTTGTTGTTACTGCCGATAGTTTTGAAGTTTTTGAACAATCGGATTTGCAAATTAGAATTTATTATTCAAAAGGAGTACATACTCACTCTATAGGTATTTGTGATACTCTAAGATATAATGGACGTAAGTTATGCAGCAATGACTTTTTCCCAAAGCAAAGCTTAGATGGATTCAATAACGTGAAGCAAAAATTATTATAGATTATTTATTTAAAGATTGCTCTATTTTTTTGTACAAGTTTTCGTTAACAGGTGTAATCGGTAATCTCATAATATTATTGATCAATCCCATTGCATGTAGATAAGCCTTTACGCCTGCTGGGTTTCCTTGTTCAAACATCATACTAATAATGTCGATTAATTTATAGTGTATCTTTCGAGCTTCTGCATAGTTATTGTCAAAAGCTAATTTCAGCATTCTGCTAAAGTCTTTAGGGAAAGCATTAGCAACAACAGATATTACCCCTTCTGCACCTGCTGCAATTAGTGGGAGTGTAAGTGCATCATCGCCTGATAAAACAGTGAAGTTTTTAGGTTTATCTTTAATTACAGTCATAATTTGAGCCATATTACCGCTTGCAGCTTTTAGACCTATTATGTTTTTGTGTTTATTAGCTAATTTTATAACAGTTTCAGGCAAAATATTAGAACTTGTTCTTCCTGGTACATTATATAGTATTATGGGTTTTGAAGAGATTTGAGCTATTCTGTTAAAGTGCTCGAACATGCCTTCTTGTGTCGGTTTGTTGTAGTAAGGTGCTACCGAAAGAATACCATCTACGCCGTCGAGGTTTTGTGCCTTTATACTGTTACAAACAGCCATAGTATTGTTACCACCGATACCATATAAAATGGGCAAGCGTTTATTATTGTGTTCAATAGCAAAATTTAATAAAGCTTGTTTTTCTTGTTGGTTTAAAGTAGCTGATTCGGCAGTAGTACCCATTACTAAAAGAAAGTCAACGCCTTCGTCTGTAACATAGTCAATTAGTTTGCCAAAAGCAGTAAAATCAACATTTCCGTCATTATGAAAAGGAGTAACTAAGGCAACTCCGGTTCCTTTAAAAATCATAAATTAAAATTTTGGGTTCATCATTTTTAAATAATTCATGCTTTGTTCAATAAGAAATTCCATGCTATGATTCTCAGAAATATCTATAAGCATGTCATAAAATTGAATGTTAGTTTTAGAATATCTTCCGGTTTTAAATTTTGCCTCCGACATTGCGACTACAAATAGTAAGGGTAAATAATCTTCGAGACTTAAGTCTATTAGAATATCAAAATTAGTATTACAAAACTTTTCCACATCTTTGTCAATAGGTTTTTTAAACCAATTCAAATCTTTATTGCAGAAAAATTCAAATTCTTTAGGTTGAATATGAAAATTTGCTAACTCCGGTAAGTTTGCATATCCAAGCGAATGGACATTTTTATCATATTTCTTTATGCTTTCAATTAAAGCTTTAACACTTTTGAAAGCATTTTCATGAGTAGCGTCATAAACAATCCCGATAGTTTTTGAATTTTGGAAGCCTTTACATTCAATATGTTTTCGGTGTTCCGCTAACTTGTCTAGTTCGCGTTTACCAAAAGTTCTTTTTATGTTATCAAAAATTCTCAAAGCATTTTTAAGTTTTCAGCGTAAAGATAATAAATTTGATTTATCTAAGCCTTAAAGCTTAGTTGAATTAAAAATTTTGTATTTTTGCAGCAAAGCAGGTCGCTCTGTCGCTCTGTATTAGTACAGGGAGGAAAGTCCGGACAACAAAGGGCGATGCACTTCTGAAAGAGAAGATATCTGTGAAGGTATGGTAACGGAGAAGAAAATAACCGTCCCGACCTGTCGGGATAAGGGTGAGAAGGTGAGGTAAGAGCTCACCAGCATAGTTGGTAACAATTATGGCTGTTCGTCCTGCATGTTGCAAGACCGTGTAAACCGGCGATTGAGGGCTGCCCGCCCGATGCCGGAGGGTAGGTCGCATTAGATAAATGACAGAGGTTCGTTTCGGCGTACACAGAATCCGGCTTATAGGCCTGCTTTTATTTTT
>JAQVOJ010000041.1:19166-24554 GCA_028702675.1 Bacteroidales bacterium | reverse complement strand
TATAAGTTGGGAGTTGATTTAACTCACACAATTATCTTAAAATCCGTTTCAATTGCTTTTGTAGGTATTGTTCCATATAAGTGAATTTACCATCACTAAGGAAAAGTTCCATTGTGTCAGCGATTAGCGATTTTTTTTGCTCTTTAGAATAATCTAAGCGTTTAATAGTATTTTGAATCTTATGTAGCCTTGTTACGTCTTTGTCCTTATCAAATTCTTCGTGCATTTTTTTATAAAGATCTTTACCTACTTTTTCTTTTATAAGTTTCTTCTCATCATTGTGTTCAAACATATCTATATAGGCACAATACAGTAATAGATAAGTTCTAAATTCATTATCTGACCAATTAGTTATTGAATCTTTCATTATCATTATATTTAATATTTCTAAGTGTAAATTTATTAAAATTAAATAGACTTTAATGGCAGTAAAGTCCATAAATTATATAACTACTGAATTAATTTATTCTTATAACATATATGAAGCTATCAAAAATGCTCATGCACTGAATTTTATAATTATTTTGTCTAAAATAAACAATAAATTATTGATTTATTTAATTTTTAATTATAATAAATCACTTGCAAGTTCAGCCAAGTAGCTTCTTTCTCCTTTTATTAAATGAATATGAGCAAAAATATCTTGTCCTCTCATTTTTTCAGCAAGATACGAAAGTCCATTAGAAATGCTATCTAGATACGGGGAGTCTATTTGTTGAATGTCGCCGGTAAAAACGATTTTAGCACCTTCGCCTGCTCTGGTAATTATAGTTTTAACTTCGTGAGGAGTAAGGTTTTGTGCTTCGTCGATAATGAAAAAGACTCTACTAAGGCTGCGTCCTCTGATATATGCTAAAGGTTCAATTAAGAGTTTGTCGCTTTTTAGCATATCATCAATTCTTCTAAAATCGGCACTTTGTTGATTAAACTTATGTTTAATTACACTAAGATTATCGAAGAGAGGCTGCATGTATGGGTTTATTTTTTCTTTTGCATCACCGGGTAAAAACCCTATATCTTTATTCGACAATGCTACAATTGGTCTTGCAAGAAATATTTGCAAGAAACTTTTTCGTTGTTGCAAAGCTGTTGCTAGTGCAAGTAGAGTTTTTCCGGTACCTGCTTTTCCGGTAAGAGCTACTAATTGAATATCGGGTCTTAATAAAGCATCAATTGCAAATGCTTGTTCTGCATTTCGGGGTTCAATACCGTATGCCGCTGTTTTTACAACTCTGTCGATTATTTTCCTAAAAGGGTCGTAATGAGCTAAGGCACTATTGCTACCGTTTTTAAGAACAAAATATTGATGAGATAGTGGAGTAAAATCAAGTTTGAGATCTTCAACAGGAATTCCTTCAGGTTCTGAGTATAATCTACTAATTACTTCTTTATCAACACCTTCAATTATTTGAACTTCTTTCTTTATATTGTCGATATTTGCAACTTTGTCGTTTTTGTAATCTTGAGCAATTAAGCCGAGAGATTTTGCTTTTAAACGCAAATTGATATCCTTCGTAACCAATACAACTTGACGATTAGTATGCTTATCTTTCAAATATTGAGCAATACTTAAAATTCTATGGTCAGGAATTTTTTCAGGAAACGAATTTTCTAATTCTTTAGTAAAAGGTTTGCCGGTTTCTACAAAAAGTTTACCTAAATTATCGCCTAGTTTAACTCCTCCTTCAAATAAGTCCTCGCCGGTTAAATCATCTAAAACTCGAGTAAATTCACGAGCATGAAAGTTAATAAGATCATTACCTTTTTTGAATTTATCTAATTCTTCGAGAACAACAATTGGAATTACGACATCATTCTCCTGAAAATTAAACAAACACTGAAAGTCATGTAATAGAACATTAGTGTCTAATACAAAAAGTTTTGATGCTTTACTCATAATATAATATTATTTAAATCTTCCATAAACTTATTATGAATTAACATAAAAACAATACGATACCAAATAATTTTATTACACACTATGTGTTGAAAAACTTTTTTAAAATTTTACTCTTAAAGATAGTTTAAGTTTTTTTGCCCGATGCATAATTATTTTGTATATTTACTTCATTAATCATCATAAACTCAATAATTATGAAACGAATTACTCCCCCCTCCCCGCCACTTATTCTTAATTTGTGTCTTAGTATTTATTTTACTGAACACAAGCTGTAAAAAGGAACCCCCCTTTTCCTTAAATCAAAGTACTGATTATGTCACAAAAAGTTATTAAGATTCCTTAATGAATGAACCATTGATTATTGCAATGCTTGATGATTTAAAACCATACAATATTATAGTAAATTCGCATGGGTTATTGGAATTTAATTCAGCAAAAGACATTAATGAAGTAATTGACACACTAGTTTACTATACTAATGAATTTACTGACAGCATTGATAAATATCCCGATGATCCAGTACTAGTTGCATTTGAAAATGCATATCATTTTGTTTCACTAAGAGAACAAATTGATAACAAAATAACCCGTTTAGAAAATAGCGAAGAATTATATGAATATAATAACCCTGATGACTATTATATTGTTAGCGATTTCTTCCGTACAGTTTTAAGTCCAAATAATGAAGTTGTAATTAATAATTTGATATGTATATACAGGGAGAAATTAGCTGTTGCAATAATGCAGGATGATTATAGATTATTAAATATTCTAAGAGACAGTTTAAATGATACAGATGACGGGGCAACTGTATCAGGTGCATCCGGATTGACTTTACACCAAAATAATTGTAATTAACTAAAATCACACTATCATGAAAAAACATCTAATAATTTCAATTATCTTAATTAGCAGTTTTAATTGTACTGCCCAAGAATACAGCATAGGAGCCGAAACAGGGTTACATTACGATTTTATCTCAGTTATTTATGAGCATTATAAATGCGGTCAGGCATTTACTGGTTGGGATATGGGAAGTATAACTTTTAGTTATACCACACCAAATCATCTAATATTAAAAACAGGGATTAATTATCAGAATTATATATACAATATCGGTATAAGATTAGATAATTTTAAAGTTGCTGCAGCATCTGAAACTGCTTTTAGGTCTATATATATTCCTTTACGTTTAGGACATGAATTTAAGCTCACAGAAAAACTGTATTTTAATACATATTCAGGGATAGACCTTATATTGTATTTCGATCAGATGCATAAAATATTTAACGATACTATAGGGTCTATCGAATCAATTCAACGTACCCTGTCGGTAAATACTGTGAACGCATTAAAACATGGTGCTAATCTTGCGATGGTTACAGGAATAGATTTCACACTTAAAACAAAATATAATGTTGCTTACAGCTTGTTTTGCTCATACCATGCAGGTTTGTTCGACACGTGGTATGCAAAAGGTGTTTTTACCCAATCGAATGAAAATGTTATTTATGAGCCTGTATTTTTCAGCAAGGGTTCACATTTGAATTTTGGTATTGGCGTAAGTTATATATTTAAGAAAGAGTGAGCAAAACAATATTATTTCATTCTTTTCATTTCATTTATTAAAAACAGTATTCCTGCATTAACTGTACGACGTATATTAGTATCTCTGCGATTGCCAAATTTGTATTTTTGAGATAAGACTTTCCCTTTTATTGAAATTGCTATCCATACAGTACCTACAGGTTTTTCTGATGTACCTCCGCCAGGTCCTGCAATTCCTGTAACTGCAATGCTAATATCTGTTTTTAGTAACTCGGCAATACCTTTTGCCATACTCTCAGCAACTTGTTTGCTTACAGCTCCATAAGTTTCTAAATCAGATTTAGATACATTAAGTATATTCTCTTTAATGCTATTGTGATATGCAACTACACTTCCTTTAAAATAATCGGATGAACCTGCAATAGACGTAATTTCTGAAGCAATTGCACCACCTGTGCAAGATTCGGCAGTTCCAATTGTTAGAGTCTTTTGGTTTAGTATCTTACCCAGCACTTCTGTTAGCGATAAACCTTCCATGCTTATAATGTTGTCAGGAATAATTTTGTAGAGTTTATTTGCCTGATGTTCAACTTCGTGTATATGATTATCATTTGAATTATATACACTTAAACGAAGCTTTATTACTCCCGGCGATGGTAAATATGCAAGATGAATATATTCAGGCAATTTATTTTCCCAATCCGAAAGTTTTTCGGCAAGTACTGCTTCGGCAATGCCGCCAACCGTAATTACTTTATGAATAATTCTATCTAAACTAAAAAGACTTTTTATCGCAGGTAAAACCTCATCGGTCATTAAGGATATCATTTCGTGTGGTACTCCGGGCATTGAAATCAAAATGGACTCAGATTTTTTGAAAAGCATTCCTGGCGCTGTGCCATATTTATTAGTTAAGAGAGTACAAGCTTGAGGGATATATGCTTGGCCTAAATTGTTTTTATTTAAGGGTAAATTACGTATTTCTAAAAATTGTTTTACCTGCATAAGTGCCTCTTCAGACAAAACAAGTTCTGTATTAAACAATTCACACAAAACTTTTTTAGTAATATCATCGTTAGTTGGTCCTAATCCGCCTGTAGTTAGAACTATTGAGACCTCAGAAAGAGCTTGTTTTACATGAGTGCTGATTTCGTCTTTTTTGTCTGAAATAATATATTTTCTTTTTACGGAGATGCCAATACTGTTCAAAGCCGAAGCAATAAACGCAGCATTTGTATCTACTGTATGACCAATCAGCAACTCATCACCAATAGTGATAATTATTGCTTCCACTATCAGATTTTTAGTCTATCCTTAAATGGGAGAAATGTCATAAAGTCGGAGTGATGCACCAAATAAGCTTCGGTACTACGCTTAACCATATTGCCTTCGCCTGCATGAGTTGCAATAATATGGCACACTTCGGAAGGAACGCCACAAGCCTCTGCTAACGAAACACCGCTAAAAGGATGACGCAAGTATTTCCCGTAATTGCCCTGAAACGATTTACCTTCTTGGTCTTTTTCGTATTCCAACAATTTACCCACATCTGCTAAAATAGCACCTGCTATAAGCACGTCCATGTTAACCGGTAATTCTTCGCCAAAAAATTCTTTGCATTTGTTACCTGCATCGCGTGCAATATGAACAACAGCACGTTTATGATCCATAAAACTTACTTTAAGGTCGGGGCCACAAAGCAAAGTAAAAGGAATACGACTTAAATCATCAGGGGTCATTACACTTTTTTCGAGAGCTAAAGCCCAAGTATTTGTAACTTTTTCGCGAAGTTGAGCGTCTTTTATCCACTCTAATTCAGGCCATAATTCTTGTGCCTGCTTTACAAATTGATTATCCATATTTTTTGTTTTTCATTTTTTACAAATATAATAGAATGTTGATTATTAAAAACTGTTATTGGAATATTGTAAAACACAAAT
>JAQVOJ010000041.1:1326-19066 GCA_028702675.1 Bacteroidales bacterium | reverse complement strand
CCTGAATCCTGAATCCTGAATCCTGAATCCTAAAACCTATTAAAAGGCATATCTTTTGTAATAAAGTTTAATTATTTAAATTTGTAGCTTATTTCACTATTCCTCGTTTATGAAAAGACACATACTAATACTAATCGCAATACTACTCACATCAGTAGTTTTGGCACAACAAGTTCCTATTTCGGAGGAGAAGGTAATTATTGATGGGCAAAAGTTTTATCTGCATACAGTAGAGAAGGGGCATACTTTGTACTCAATAGGAAAAGCTTATAGTGTAGATACTGAAATAATAGAAGAATATAATCATGGAGCAATAGAAGGTTTAAAACTTGGACAGATTTTAAAAATTCCGATAATAGAAACTTCTTTAAATGAAGGAGTTGATTTGTCAAGAGATGAGGTTAATTTTATTTATCATACTGTTAAGCGTAAAGAAACAGTTTATTCTTTAACAAAGCAATACGGAATTACCGAAGATGAATTCTATGAGCATAATCCAGGAGTTATCGAAGACGGACTAAAAACTGGTAACGAAATTATAATTCCTCGCAAGCAAGCATTTAATGAGTATAAATATGATTTTACGCAAGAACATCGTGATACATCAAAATATTATTATCATAATATTAAAAAAGGTGAAACATTATTTAGTTTGTCTAGAGAATTTGATATTAGCAGATATGAACTTAAAAAAGCAAATCCCGATGTTGATTGGAATAAGTTAAAGCTTGGGCAAGAAATCGCAATTCCTATCGAATACTTAAATCTTATACAATGGCCAGATTATTTTAACGACAGTATTAGTAGTATCTCATCAGATTCAATATTAAATGATACAGATTCATTAAATGTATTAATGCTGTTGCCATTTAATGTTTTTGCCAATAACAAACAATTATACAATCAGGATTTGCAGAATAAAGAACTATCTATATATCCATTAAGTGAGGTTATGTTAGACTTCTATGCAGGTGTGTTAATAGCTTTAGATAGTATCCAAAAGTCAAATAGTAAAATTAGTGTTAGAGTAGAAGATGTGGGTAACGATACAGTAATAATTTCTAGATTAATTAATGAGGAGAGTATTAAGGATTACGATGTAATTATTGGTCCTGTGTTTTCAGATCAGATTTATCTTGTTAAACAACATATAAATGATACGTCAATTATTATAAATCCATTTACAGAATGTAGTGTAATAGATTTAGTGCAAGGGAAATTATGTGTTTCACCTCCCGAACAAGAGATGTATAGTTTTATATGTGAATATTTGTCGCAAAGTGATTCAAATCAATATATAGTTTTGAGTGATAGAATTGATGAAAGAGTTCACTTAATCTATAATGAGTTAATAAAATCTTATAATGACGCAGATAAAGATAGTCCCGTAATAAAAAAAATTGCTTTTGTTGAAGGGGAAGTTAAGACTCTGCAAAATGCAATGAGTAAAACGATGAATAATGTAGTAATTATTCCTGCTCACAGCGAACCATATATAGCACGAATTATGTCAAAGCTCAGTCAGGTAGAAGATGTAAAAGTTCAATTGATAGGAGACGAAAATTGGTTAAATTATAGTAGTATAGAACCAAGATACTTTACTAAGCTTAATTTTACATACTCCTCAATATTTAATATAAATTATTCGTTACTACCGGTTCAAAGATTTGTTAATACCTACCGTGAAGTTTTTAATACAGAACCTACAAAATATGGTTTTTTAGCTTATGATATTACATTATCATTATTTGAATTGTATAATCTAAACCTATCTATTATTAATGGAATTAATCCTGAATTTATTAAAGTAAATGGTTTAGCATCAAATTATACATATAGACCTTTTGTGCCAGGTGGTGCAATTGTTAATACAAATTTATATTTGTACACATTAAGTAATAATTATAGTCTTAAAATGGTTTATTCAAACTTTAATATCAATAATTATAGCGAATAATTTTGTTTTTTCTTGTTTTAAAATTATTTTTAGCATAAATTTATTAAAACAAAAGCAACGAAATAATTGATTGAACGTCAAATAAAACAAGAAACTATTGATAAATTAATACTAAGACTAATGAAAAAGACTGATCGAAACTTTCGGCTCGTTGTTATTGCAATAATGTGGCTTTTTTTGCTTTTCCCTCAAACAGTAAAGTCTTGTGATTTTAATGATAGCTATGCATATACAAGCATTACACCCACAGCTACATATCAGGTTGTGAATTTAGTTTATAGTGGTGAAAGATATGAGTTTAATGGTGTGCAAGATATGGTTTATGTTTTTAGTTATTGTGAAGGTGGAGGCTCAAATAATGTTGATACACAATTAGAAATATTTGATACCGGAGGTACCAGCTACGCTTATAATGATGACCATTGTGGATTAGGTTCTGAAATTACATGGGTATGCCCTGCAAATGGTACCTATGTGGTAGTTACATACGAATATAATTGTAACGCAAATAGTACAAATGCCGGAAATATGGCATATAAAGTAATGCCTGCACCTACAGATCAGGATTGTCTTGGAGCTATCCCACTTTGTTTCGAGAATTATTATACCGAAGTTTCGTATAGTGGCACAGGAAATTATCCAAACGAGATTTCAACAACTGGTGGATGTCCCGACAACTGTATGCTTTCTGGTGAAAAAAATGATGTATGGTACACTTTTACCGCTCAAACAAATGGCGTTGTTTCTTTTTTAATTGACCCAAATAACTATAGTGATGATTACGATTGGGCTGTTTACGATCTTACTTATAACTCTTGCGAAGACATTTACGACACTCCCTCAATTATGGTAAGTTGTAATTGGTCTGCTGATGATGGACCTACTGGACCAAATGGCGGGAGTGGTTTGAGTTGTGGAGGTGCAAGTAATGGACCTTTTAATTCAACTATATCGGTAGTTGCAGGTGAAACATACGTAGTTAATGTTAGTAATTATAGTTCAACTAATTATGGTTATACTATTGACTTCGGAGGTTCTACGGCTCAAATTCTTGATGAAAGCGAACCTTTTTTAGAATCTATAGTATTTGCTCCTGTTTGTGGACAAAATAATATTACTGTGCAGTTTAGCGAAAATGTTCTGTGTTCATCGATTACTGCAAGCGATTTTGTTGTAACCGGACCAAACGGAACTTACGAAGTCGGTTCCGTATCAAGTCCTTCGTGTGTTGCCGGTAGTTCGTATGATGATATATTTACACTTACTATGTCGGATGTTTTGGTAGATGGAGGTACATATACAGTTGAGCTTACTAATACAACCGGTATAACGGATATCTGTTATAATCAAGCAGTTGAAATGGGTTTATTATCGTTTAGTTTCGTAGGTTTAACTTCAAGTGTATCGGTAGTTGATGGAGTTACTTGCAATGGGTATTCCGATGGTCAAGCCATAGCAAATGCCTCGGGAGGTACTCCCCCATATTATTATAATTGGACAAGTGGAGAAGATGTAAATTCTGCCTCAAACCTCGAGGGTGGAACAAATTATGTTACAATCTCCGATTTTTACGGTTGTCAAGAAGTATTACCTGTAGATATTCCGGAGCCGCCTCCGGTTATGCCCGATTTGGGCCCTGACATATTTATATGTGGGGGTGATTCGGTAAATCTTGGCGAAAACCTAAATATCCAAAATGGCGTACCTGCATATTCTTATCATTGGACACCCGAAGCAGGCTTAAGTGATCCCAATTCTGCTAATCCGATTGCTTCACCAAGCATAGCTACAACATATACAGTGGAAGTAACAGATGGTAATGGATGTATTGGTACTGATAGTTTTACGGTTGATATATATCCTGCTATAAGTATCGATTTGGTAAGTTCTAATCCATTATGTTATAACCAAGCATCAGGGAGTATAGAAGCTATTGTTACAGGGGGTACTCCAGATTATACTTATCTATGGAGTAATAGCCAAAATACCGCTGTTGTAAATAATTTATTTGCAGGCGATTACTCTGTTACAGTTCATGATAGTAATAATTGTATTGCCGAAGCTGAAACGAGTTTAGTTTATCCGCCCGAATTGGTTGCTACTACTACTACAGTGCCTACCGAATGTGGAGAATTAATAGGATCAGCTAGTGTAAATGCTTCTGGAGGTACAGGTTCATATTCCTATGTATGGAATACTACAGATAGTACGCAACAGATTACAAATCTACCTCCAGGAGATTACTACTGCACGGTTACAGATATAAACGGATGTACTGTCGAAGCCCTTGCAGAGGTTGGGGCATATGGTGAAGGCGAAACCCAAATAACTCAATTACAAGAAGTATTGTGTCATGGAGATGCAACAGGTGTTTTACAAGCTGAAAGTGTTGATGGTACTGCACCTTTCGATTATCTATGGTCAAATAATTCTTCAAGTAATACTATTAATAATCTTTATGCAGGAACATATTATGTAACAATTACAGATACATATGGCTGCGAAGGATATGCAGAATATACTATTACAGAACCTCCTCAAATCATCGTAAATGCCGAAATAAGTGATGTGCTTTGTCGTGGTGGTTCTGATGGTGAGATTACTTTATCAACCGAAGGCGGTGTAGGTCCTTATGTTTATAATTGGAGCAATGGGCCTACTAGCAGTCATATTTCAGGATTAAGCGCCGGAACTTATAGCGTAACAATAGAAGACATGAACGGGTGTTTGTATCAAGACTACTATATTGTTTCTCAACCAGAAAAAGATATTAGTATGCAGTTAATTACCCAAGACGTACAGTGCTATAATCAAAATAATGGTGCAGCAATTGCTACCGCTGATGGTGGCACACCTCCTATTTCAGTACTTTGGTATCAATATGGTTCTGTTGTAGCTACCGGCGAAGAGGTTATTAGTTTGCCTGCAGGAAATTATTCAGTAAAAGTTGTTGATGATAATGGATGCTGGGCTGAAGATTATTTTACAATTAATCAACCTGAAAAACTTGAATTAGAATACTCTATTGTTAGCGCAAGCTGCCAAGGTAATGATGATGCTATTGCTACTATTACTGCTTATGGAGGCACATACCCTTATGAATTTGAATGGAATACCGGCGATCTAACAAATGAAATTTCGAATATAACTTCCGGAGAATACATGGTTACTGTAACAGATGCAAATAACTGTCAAGAATATCTAAATGTATATGTTAGCGAAAGTAGTGATCTTTGCTTAAAAATCCCGAATGCATTTACACCAAATGCTGATGGAGTTAATGATACATGGATAATTGAATATATAGATAAGTATCCTACAGCCGAAGTGTATGTTTTTAATAGATGGGGACAAGCATTATACGTAGGTGGAGCAGGAAGAGAACCATGGGATGGTATGGTAGAAGGAAATAAAGTCCCCGCTGGTTCATATACTTATGTCGTTGATTTACGTAACGGTATGTTACCTTTTACCGGTGTTGTTGTTGTTGTGTATTAGGCTGGAATTGTTACTTTACAATAAAAAGGGCTTTTAATAATTAGCCGTTTTTTAATGTGTAATTTAGAAAGAGTCTAAATTAGTGAAGTGTTATCTGATTATTATAAAAATCATACTTTTAAAATCTAAAAGTTTTACTTTTGTATGCTTAAACTTTACATAGATGGATAGTGTCGCAACTATATCGCATAAAGGAGTAGTAAAGGAGATTACAGACAATGCAATTAGAGTAGAAATTATAGCTCAATCGGCATGTGTGTCATGTAAAGCTAAATCTATTTGTGGTGTTGATACACAAGAAAAGCTTATTGAAATTAGAAACTGGAACGAATCATATTCTATCGGAGAAAATGTAATGGTTTTATTACGTGAAAAATTAGGATTAGTAGCTCTGTTGTATGCATACATATTGCCATTTATCTTGCTCTTGAGTGTACTTTTAATAAGCTTACAAATGAACGTAAACGAGGGTTTATCAGCTTTATTTAGTATTAGTGTATTGATACCATATTATATAGTATTATATTTAAATCGTGAGCGATTACAGAAAAAATTTAGTTTTGAGATAAAAAAAATGAAAATATAAATTAATTATGGAAATAGTATTATATACTTTAATTTCATTAAGTTCATTAGGGATTATTCTAGCCGTGATTTTATTTTTTGTTGCACAGCAATTTAAAGTAGTTGAGGACCCTAGAATTGATGAGGTGGAAGCATTGCTTCCCGGAGCAAATTGTGGAGGTTGTGGTTATCCGGGTTGTCGTGGATTCGCTGATGCTTGTGTTAAAGCCGATTCCCTTGACGGACTGTTTTGCCCTGCAGGTGGTAATGAAACTATGAATGCTGTAGCAAAAGCTCTTGGAATGGCAGCAGTTGAAAAAGAACCACAAATTGCAGTTGTAAGATGTGCAGGTGCCCCTGAACAGAGAGCTAAAACAAGTATTTATGATGGACCTCAATCCTGTGCAATAGCTGCTGCATTGTATGGAGGAGATACCGATTGCCCTTATGGTTGCCTTGGACTTGGCGATTGTGTTGAAGCATGTACATTCGATGCAATTTATATCGATGAAAATACCGGACTACCTGTAGTCTCCGAAGAAAAATGTACTGCTTGTGGAGCTTGTGTTACTGCTTGTCCTAAAGATATTATAGAATTACGAAATAAAGGAAAGAAAAGCCGTAGAATATATGTGTCGTGTGTAAATAAAGATAAAGGAGGACCAGCTAAGAAAGCTTGTAATGTGGCATGTATAGGATGCGGTAAATGTGTAAAAGAATGTCCATTCGATGCAATTACACTTGAAAATTTCTTAGCATATATTGATTACGAAAAATGCAAATTATGTCGTAAGTGTGTTGAGGTTTGCCCTACAGGAGCAATAATTGAATTAAATTTTCCTCCGCGTAAACCAAAACCTGAAAAGAAAGAGGAAAATGCAGATAATGAAAAAGCAGAGAATAATGCTGCTGCAGATACTGTAATTGAAAATACGTCTGAACCTAAAAACGAATAGGAGGATTTGATTGTGTTAAAAACATTCCCTAAAGGAGGTGTACATCCAGCAGAAAATAAGCTTTCGAAAGGTAAAAAAATTGAAAAGCTTAATATGCCTGAAACTGTTACGATACCTATTTCGCAACATATTGGTGCTCCGGCGGTACCTGTTGTTAATAAGGGCGATATAGTGAAAATTGGGCAATTAATAGCTAAAAGTGGCGGATTCGTTTCTGCAAATATTCATTCTTCGGTATCAGGAAAGGTACTTAAAATTGAGCCGAGTATGGATGCTTCAGGATATAAAAGAATGAGCATAATAATTAAGGTAGAAGGCGAAGAATACGAACCTGATATCGATTTAAGTGATACGCTTGTTAAAGAATGTAGCTTAAATGCTGATGAGATTAAAAAGCGTATAGCCGATAAAGGTATTGTTGGTTTAGGTGGAGCAACTTTTCCTACTCACGTTAAACTGTCGGTACCTCCCGGAAAAACTGCTGAACACCTTGTAATTAATGCTGTAGAATGCGAACCTTATTTAACTGCCGACCACCAACTAATGATGGAAAAACCTGATGAAATTCTTGTCGGTTGTAGCATTATGGCTAAAGCAATCGGTGTAAACAAGGTTTTAATAGGTATTGAAAATAATAAGCCGGATGCAATAAAACTATTTAAAGAAAAAGCAGTAAGTTTTAATAATATTGAAATTTATGCTCTTAAAGTAAAATATCCTCAAGGTGGCGAAAAGCAATTAATTAAAGCCCTTATAAATAGAGAGGTACCTTCTGGTGGATTGCCAATTGATGTCGGTTGTGTAGTTCAAAACGTAGGTACTGCTTTTGCTGTTTACGAGGCTGTTCAAAAGAATAAACCTCTTTACGAAAGAGTTGTAACAGTTACAGGTAAAAATGTAAAAAATCCGGTAAATCTCTTAGCAAAAGTAGGAACACCAATATCTGAACTTATTGAATTAGCAGGTGGACTGCCAGAAGATACCGGAAAAATTGTAAATGGCGGACCAATGATGGGTAAGGCTGTAAATAATCAGCAAATTCCTGTTACTAAAGGTACTTCGGGCATTCTACTATTCCCTAATAAACTTGCTAAACGTCCCAAAGTTTATAACTGTATTCGCTGTTCAAGATGCACGCATGTATGTCCTATGAATCTTGAACCTCATCTTTTAAAAAATCTTTCAAACAAAGCTTTATGGGAAGAGCTTGAAAAAGAAAGAGTTTTAGACTGTATCGAATGCGGATCGTGTAGTTACACTTGTCCGGCAGGTATTCCATTACTCGACTATATAAGATTAGGTAAAGCAAATTTAAATAGAATTATTAGATCAAGAAAATAATAGAAGCATGGCAAATAACCGATTATTAGTTTCGATGTCTCCGCATGATCACGGAAAAGATAATGTAAAGAAAATCATGTATGGAGTTGTGTTAGCAATGATGCCGGCATTTTTAGTGTCAGTATATTATTTCGGACTCGATGCAATTCGTGTAAATCTTATTGCAATAGCAGCATGTGTGTTTTTTGAATGGTTTATTCAAAAAGTATTCTTTAAAGGTAAGCCTACTATTACCGATGGTTCAGCAATTGTTACAGGTATGTTGCTAGCATTTAATGTCCCAACAAACCTTCCATGGTGGATTTTAGTAATAGGTGCGTTGGTTGCTATCGGAATTGGCAAAATGTCGTTTGGCGGATTAGGAAACAATCCTTTTAATCCTGCTCTAGTTGGTAGGGTTTTCCTTTTGATATCATGGCCCGTACAAATGACAAGTTATCCTAAAATACAAGTGCTGAATTTTGCTATTACAGATGCCGAAACAGGTGCTACGCCTTTAGCTTTAGTTAAAGAAGGTTTGAAAAATGGCGAACCTTTCAGCCAAATTATTGAATCAATGCCTACTTCATATACAGATATGTTAATAGGGCAAATGGGAGGCTCCCTTGGAGAGATTTCTGCTTTAGCTCTTATTATTGGTGGACTATATATGTTAATCCGAAAAATTATAACCTGGCATGTTCCTGTTGCTGTGCTTGCTAGTATTGCAATATTTACAGGTATTTTATATGGTATTAATCCCGAAGCTTATGCCGATCCTGCATTCCATCTGTTAACTGGTGGTGTTATGCTTGGGGCAATATTTATGGCTACCGATATGGTTACTTCACCTATGACAGGAAAGGGAATGTTAATTTATGGAGTAGGTATTGGCGTTATCACTGTACTGATAAGAGTATGGGGGGCATATCCCGAAGGGGTATCCTTTGCAATACTTATTATGAACGCTTTTGTTCCATTAATTAATAAGGCGACAAAACCAAAGCGTTTTGGAGAAACAATAAAAAAACAATAAAAGCTTAAATAGGAATAAGTAAATTAGTTAATTAGATATTTATTAATATGGCAAAAAAAGATAGTACATTCCTGAATATGACTCTAACGCTGTTGATTGTTACAGCTATATCTGCAGTAGCATTAGGATTTGTTTATAATTCAACAAAAGGTCCTATCGAAGATGCAAAAGCACAAAAACTGAAAAATGCAATTAATATAGTTGTGCCTGGTGCAGATAAAGGAGAAGTAGAAGAGTTTAAAGTACCCTCTCCTGATGGGGGAGAAGAACTTACTTTTTATAAAGTTACTCATAATGGAGAACTTAAAGGGTATGCTGTAAACACATACTCAAATAATGGATTTAGCGGTCATATCTCTGTTATGGTAGGATTTGATGAAAATGGTGTTATAATTGACAATAATGTACTTGAACATGCAGAAACACCAGGCTTAGGAGATAAAACCAGTAAGGATGTTTCGGATTGGAATTCCCAGTTTATTGGGAAAAATCCAGCAGAGTTTAAGTTAAATGTTAAAAAAGATGGTGGTGATGTAGATGCTATTACTGCTGCTACTATTTCCTCTAGAGCATACTGTGATGCACTCGATAGAGCGTACAGAGGCTTTGTGGCTTTTAAAGAATCGTCAGATTCTAAACTTGTAGAAGTAAGTGATGATAATACCTTAATAGAAGATAATAATACCGAAGTCGATTCAACTTCAAACGAAAATATAGGAGGAACCAAATAATGAACCAATGGAAAAATTTTACCAAAGGATTTATTAAAGAAAATCCAGTTTTTATCCTTTTGCTAGGTTTGTGTCCTACTTTGGGGGTTACAACATCAGCAATCAATGGACTTGGTATGGGGTTGGCAACTACTTTTGTCCTCTTAATGTCAAATACCGTAATATCCTTAATTAAAAATGTAATTCCCAATAAGGTAAGAATACCTTCTTTTATTGTAATTATTGCATCTTTCGTTACTATAGTTGACCTTGTGATGGCTGCATATGTGCCTGCATTACACGCTCAACTTGGACTTTTTATCCCTCTTATTGTCGTTAACTGTATCGTGTTGGGACGTGCCGAAGCATTTGCATCTAAAAATACAGTCCTCTCATCAATGATTGATGGTTTAGGAATGGGACTAGGATTTGCTTTTGCTCTTACCATTTTAGGTGCAGTTAGAGAATTGCTCGGTAGCTATGCAATATTCGGGTACAAACTTATCAATACAGATGGTATGTTAGTTTTTGTGTTAGCTCCGGGTGCATTTATCGGACTAGCTTATTTAGTTGCAATTGTAAGACGTATAAATAAATAGTTTTAGTAATTCGTTAAATTAAAATATTATGGAATATATACTGATTATTATAGGAGCCATTTTTGTTAACAATATTGTATTAGCTCAATTTCTCGGAATATGCCCATTTATGGGGGTTTCAAGTAAAGTGAAAACAGCCGTAGGAATGGGTGGCGCTGTATTATTTGTGATGACACTAGCTGTTATTGTTACTTGGATTATTATGCACTATGTGTTAATCCCTTTCGAAATTCAATATATGCAAACTATTGCCTATATCTTAGTTATTGCTTCGCTTGTGCAAATGGTAGAAATTATACTAAAAAAAATGAGCCCTGCATTATATCAAGCTTTAGGTGTGTTTCTGCCACTTATTACAACTAACTGTGCAATATTAGGTGTAGCTATTCTTGTTATTCAAAAAGAATTTAATCTTCTCGAGAGTGTAATTTTCTCCATCGGAAACGCCGCCGGATTTGCTTTAGCACTTATAATATTTGCAGGTATCAGAGAACATATGGATAAACTTAATATCCCGGAAGGTATGAAAGGAATACCGGCATCTCTTGTTGTAGCCGGAATATTGGCTCTCGCTTTTATGGGGTTTGCTGGGATGGTATAATATCTAAATTTTGATTATTTTATAGACGAAGTATTTTCATTAAGTTTTATTTAACTTTGTAAGTAATAAATTTGCTTACTTATGTCGTCTAAATCTACCTGATGATTTTTTCCTGAGTTCCGCACTGGGACACACAAAATAAGGGAGGTATCATTTGTACATGATTTATTTAGGTTTACAGCCTTATAATTTGTTATTTTGCAAAAAAAAAAATGGATAGACGTTTAGCCGAATTTCAGCGATTACTTGATATAATGGACGAACTGCGTCAAAAATGCCCGTGGGACAAAAAGCAAACCAACGAAAGCCTTAGAACTCTTACTATAGAGGAAACTTACGAACTTGCAGATGCCGTTTTAGAAGGAAAAACAGATGATATTAAAAAGGAACTTGGAGACATTATGCTTCACTTAGTTTTTTATGCCAAAATTGCAGAAGAAAATAAGCAATTTGATATTGCTGACGTATTATTAGCGATTAATGAAAAACTAATTTATCGCCATCCTCATATTTTCGGAGATGTAAAAGTTAGTTCTGCTCGCGAAGTTGAAGACAACTGGGAAAAAATAAAACTAACTGAAGGCAAAAAGAAAAAAGTACTGGGAGGAATTCCCAAGTCTTTGCCGGCTACAATAAAAGCTTATCGTATGCAGGATAAGGCACGGGGTGTGGGTTTCGATTGGGAAAACAAAGAGCAGGTTTGGGATAAAGTTATGGAAGAGTATAACGAATTACGAGAAGCAATTAACGAAAACAATCAACAAGAAATCGAAAAGGAATTTGGCGATATGTTTTTTGCTCTTATTAATGCAGCAAGATTATATGGTATTAATCCGGAAAACGCTATAGAACTTACAAATCGGAAATTCCTAAACAGGTTCAACTATCTTGAAGAAAATACTATTGCACAAGGTAAGTTACTCAAAAGTATGAGCCTCGAAGAAATGGATAAGTTTTGGAACGAAGCTAAGGATCAAGGTCTTTAAAAATATGGAATTTAGCAATATTCATTGGGTAGCTCTCGTGTTGTTTGTATTAGCATTGTTAATACAAAGTTTTTATTATTTATTCTTTTTCAGAAAGCTAATCAAGCAAATAATCACACCTGAAATAAAGCCAGAGATATGTATCCCTGTAAGTATAATAGTTGCAGCACGAAACGAAGCTCAGCGATTAGAATGTCTTTTACCTGTTTTGTTACATCAAGATTATGATGATTATGAAGTTGTTATTGTTGACGACCGCTCAACTGATGGAACTTCAATATTGATAAACAAATTGTCTGAAAAGTATAAGTTTTTGAAATACATACGAGTAGAAGAAGGAGAAACTAATAATCATGGGAAAAAATATGCCCTAACTAAAGGAATAGAATATGCCGCTAATGATTGCTTGCTTTTTACTGATGCAGATTGTATTCCTGTTTCGGATATGTGGGTATCTCGAATGCTTAGTCAATTCAAAACTCAAAATACTATTATATTGGGTTACGGTGGATATTTTAACGAAAATACATTTGTTAACGATATGCTTAGATACGATACAAGTTTTATCGCTATGCAATATGGTAGTTTTGCTCTTAGCGGTTTGCCTTATATGGGTGTAGGTAGAAATTTAATGTATTCCAAGCAGTTATGGAAAAGAGGAAATGCCTATAGTAAGCATATTGATTTTGCATCAGGAGATGATGATTTGTTTGTTCAATCTCACTTGCAAGATGCTGAATTTAGAGTGCAATTCCACGCAGAAGCAATTACAAGATCACTGCCTCCTGATAGTTTTAAGAAATGGCGTAATCAAAAAATAAGACACTATTCAGTTGCTAACCAATATCCATTAAAGATTAAAATGCTTTTAGTACTTGAGCCACTGTCGAGAGTTTTGTTATTGATTTCATTTATTTTGGCTGTTATATTATTTACCGGTAAAGTCCTCCTAAGTATTGTAATAGCATTTTTAGTATTTTATACTTTAAAGTTTCTTATTTTTGGTAGCTTCCTAAAACGTATGTCAGAATACGGATTATATAAAAACTTACTATTGTTCGATTTTATATTACCTTGTGTACAAACATATTTTTATCTTTGTAGTTTATTTAGCTCTCGTAATATTATCTGGAAATGAAGCGTAATTTATCACCTAAAGCTAAAAGTGACTTAAGCCTGATTAAGAGTGCGCTTAAGGGTGATAATGCGTCATATGCTAAACTATTAGATAGATACTACGATGCAATTTACTATATGCTTTTGGCAAGAGTGAAAAATGAAATTGATGCCGAAGATTTAACTATGGAAACATTTGGTAAAGCATTTAAAAACTTGAATCAGTACACTTCCGAATTTGCCTTTAGCACATGGGTATTTAGGATTGCAACCAATAATTATATAGATTTTTTAAGGAAAAGTAGAAAACAAGCATACCCAATCGATCAAAGCTTAGATGGCGATAATGATACTACATCTCAAATATCTACAACTTGTCCTAATCCTGAAGAATTAATTATTAGAGAACAAAAAGCCGAAGTGCTTCTTGAAATTATCGAAACCCTTAAACCACGCTACCGACAATTAATACATCTTAGATATTATAAAGAATATTCTTACGAAGAAATTGCTCAACACCTTGATATACGTATAGGTACAGTAAAGGCACAATTATATAGAGCTAGAGAGTTGTTATATCCATTAATAAAAAATAAAGCAAATAATTTTTGATGGAGGCTATTAAAAAGTATTTCCCAAATTTTACTAATACCCAACTTGAAAAATTTAATCAATTTCAGGATTTGATGAAAGATTGGAATAGTAAAATTAATTTAGTATCACGAAAAGATATCGACAACTTTTTAATTAATCATTTGTTACATTCCCTATCAATAGCTAAATACATTGATTTCAAAAAAAACTCAAATATCCTTGACGTTGGAACAGGAGGTGGATTGCCGGGGATACCACTTGCTATAGCATTTCCAGATGTTGAATTTCATTTGATTGATAGCATCAGAAAAAAAATAAATGTAGTAAATGATATTATTTATAAACTTAAACTGAATAATGTAAAGGCAACATGGGTAAGAGCCGAAACTGTAGATGAAAAATTTGATTTTATTGTTAGTAGAGCTGTAACTAATATTCCGCAATTATATCAATGGACAAGTTCAAAAATTAAAAAATTAAACAAAAATAGCAAGTCAAATGGTCTATTGTTATTGAAAGGAGGAGATTTAGATAATGAGCTTGAAAGCATTAAAAGCTTTGTTATTACAGACTTAACGGATTTCTTCGAAGAAGATTATTTTTGTACAAAAAAGCTAATTCATATTATTTGTTAATTTTTTTTGATTTTAAGCATTCTTATTTTGTGCATTACAATATTAATCTTATTTTTGCAGTCCGATTTGCAGAAACTTAAAAATTTTTGGTGATGAAAAGAACATTCCAACCCTCAAAACGAAAGAGAAACAATAAACACGGTTTTCGTGCACGTATGGAAGATGCTTATGGTAGAAAAGTATTAGCTCGCCGTAGAGCCCGAGGACGTAAAAAATTAACAGTTGCTGACGAACCAAAGCATAAAATTTAGTGTTTCTTATATAATATTCTCTTATATTACCGCTTAATTATTTAAGCGGTTTTTTTATTTGTCATAAGTAAGTATTTTGCAAAAGCATAAGGAAATGCTTATATTGAGTTATTTTAAATAAAACATAAACCAAAAATTAATTTAGTTTTTAGATTGTAATCTTTCAAATTTATTTTACTTTTACATTGTAAAACAAATAATTAAAACTATCAGTTATGAAGAAAACAATTTTATTTATGTGTCTTGCAGGCTTGATTTTAAGCGTTCAAGCGCAGGAAACAGATGGGATGGTTTCAAAAAAAGGCATCCCAATTCTTCCCGAACAAGGCGATATAGCAGTTGCTATTAACGCTGTACCTATATTTAATTTTATAGGAAATATGTTTAATGGTACTGTGGGAAATACTGTCGGGTGGAGTTATATGTCAGATTGGACAAATTCTAATAGTATTTATTTACAGTACTATTTAGAAGAAAATGTTTCTGCTCGTGTTGGATTCAGATTTGCAAACAATCAGGCTATTAATCAGGAATTTGTTGTAAAAGATGAAGCTCCAATCCCTGACCCTGATGTTTTAGTTACCGATAAACTTGTAACAAATAACACAAATCTTAATCTTAATGCACATTATTTAATGCACAGAGGCAAAGGTCGTGTTCAAGGTTATTATGGTGCCGGTATTGCTCTTATGTATCGTACAAATAGCCAAAAATACACTTATGGTAATCCTATTACATCTACATTTACAAGCCCCGAAACACACGATTTTGGAGCAAATATTACCGGTAGTGGAAGAATTACCGAAGTCAAAAATATTGTTAGTATTGGTGCAGGACTGCAAGCGGTAATTGGTGTTGAATATTTTGTAGCACCTAAATTTTCAATTGGTGGAGAATTTGGATACGGAGTTATGTTTATACGTAACAATGGCGGAACACTTGTCGAAGAGCGGTGGAACGGTCTTGAAATAGAAACAGAAGAAACTGTTACCGCAAACGATGGTGGTATTTATCTTGATAATACAAACTTCGGAGGTGGTATTTATTTGAAATTCCATTTTTAGAAAAAATAAAATGAGTATTAATTTAAAATCAATAGTATTATGAAAAAAGTATTTTTATTTGCATTATTAGCTTTAATGGGCGTAACTGTTTTATTTACAAGCTGCGATAACGAAGAAGTTGAAGCTGGACCAGTGCCTGAAGCAACTGTTATTGGTAAAGTTAAAGCAGAACTTAACACAACAAATTCAGAATTAGAATTTGCACCAGTAGGTACAAAAATCTATTTCAGAATTAATAGTCAGCAACTTACCATGGATCCGTTGCCTAACTATAACTATCAAACATTACAATACGAAACTACCGTAGATGCTAATGGAGAGTATAATATAAAATTACCATGCGCTACTCATCAAGCAGTAAATGTAACAATTGTACCTGTAAACTTTAGATTAGATAAAGTTACTTCTGACACAACATCAGTTGATTACTATTATAACGGAGTGCAAAGCAATGTTAATATAATAGATGGCGAGATATATTATAAAGATTTAATGTATAATTAGAAATATCTAGATATTTATCAATTGTTTTTAAAAAAGCATCTATAACTTAGGTGCTTTTTTCTATTTGTATAGTCCGGAATGGGTTTATGCTATAATATTTTAAAATTGATAAAAAAAATACAGTTATTTCAATATCTAAAAAATTTGTAACTTTATACCATGTTTTTAGTGTTTAACTGTAAGCATTTTATTATACGATTTAAAGTGTGCAATTTAACCAAAACTTGATGAATGAAACGTAAAAAGATTATGGAAATTAATCTAAAAGCTATTAACTCATCAAATTTTAATTTCAGCACAGCTTGTAATTTATCAGGAGCTAAGAAAATGAAGAACTTAACTTGAAAAAAATAAGAATAAAAACCTAAGCCATATGAATAGTATTCAGCATAATATATCAGATAAAATTATTAATTACGGATTGGCTTTTATCGCTATAATATCATTACCGCTAAATGTGATTATATATTTTGCTATTACTAACAGCCATTGTATTATTATTAAAATTATGCCAAATTTGTTGTCATTGTCCTAAGAGTTTTATTTCAAATATAATTTCAGGACTTTTAGCATATTCTTTTTTCCCTAAAAAACCATCTATTAAATACGACATAGAAGAAACTTTTGGACAATTAGCACTGTATTAAGCACTTGCTTATATCGAACTCAGGTTTTTAGTTATTCATTTTTTAACAGAGTAGCTTTTAGAAACTACTTACCTAATCTTTTTGTTGCAGGAATTGTAATAAACCTTTTACGAAATCTAGAATTTAAGGATCACAGTAATGGCGTTTTTAAATTATTGACTGAGCAGTTAACTTCTAATATTAACAAGCAAGCAACAAACATAAATAAACATAATAAAGTTAATTTTATTTGTGATTTTAAAAAAGTAGAGGCAAAACACTCTATTAGAAAGATTTAGATTATTTTTGTAAATACAAATTTATTAAATCAAGATTATGAAAAAGATTTCATTAATTATACTTAGCATAATGATTCACTTTATCATATATGCAATTGATTCTCCGGTAAATGTTTCTCCAATAAATGGAGCTACAAATCAAGCTGTTACAATATTAATAGATTGGAATAGTGTAACCGGGAATTCAGGATACATTTATCAAATAGATACAACTCCGGGTTTTAATTCTCCGATTCTCATTGAAGGGGAAACCAGCCTAAACTCCTCGCAAATCACAGTAACAAGTTTATGTTTTAACACAACGTATTATTGGCATTGTGCAACTAAAACAGCTGTTGACACTTCAATATGGTCGTCAACTTGGAGTTTTACAACTGCAAATACAATCAGCAATATATCTCCTTCCAACGGAGCAACCAACCAA
>JAQVOJ010000041.1:0-1226 GCA_028702675.1 Bacteroidales bacterium | reverse complement strand
GTAAATATTTCTATAAATCCAGCCATAGATTGGGGAAATCTTTCAGGAAGTACCGGTTATGTAGTAGGACTTGATACAAGTCAAACTTTCAGCTCCTCATTATATCAGGAGCAAAGTGTTTCAAACTCTCAATCAAATTACACAAATCTATTGTATGGAACTACCTATTACTGGCATGCAGCAGGTCTAAATGCTGTTGACACATCAAGTTGGTCTGACACATGGAGTTTTACAACAGCTTATGAGTTAACTGATGCACCAATTCTAATTAGTCCAACTAACAGTAGTACCGGGTTATCATATTCTGAAGTTGATTTTACATGGAGCGCAAGTCCTGAAGCTATTAATTATCAATACCAAGTTAGTTTAAATTCTGAATTTACAGCAATAATTAAATCAACCACAACATCGTTAATTTCGGGAAACATAATAGGATTGTATCCTCACACTACTTATTACTGGCGTGTTAGAGGAGCAAATACAAATGGATATTCTCCATGGTCAGAAACATGGGGTTTCACAACAGAAAGTGCAGAGTTGAATGCACCAGCTCTTATTGCACCAGCCAATAATTCAACCAATATTAATATTTACAATGTAATACTAGATTGGGAATCTGTTTTTGGGGCATCTGCTTATATTTTTGAGATAACAGAAGACGAAAACTTTATTTCAGGTGTAACGACACAACAAATAAACGACACCCAAAAAGAAATTATTGGGTTAAGTGAAGGAACACAATATTTCTGGAGAGTAAAGTCTACAGATGGTATCGTTTATAGCGATTGGTCAGAAATATGGAATTTCACAACAGAAATTAGTGCATTAGACGCACCCATACTCGTTACTCCGCTAAATAATGCTACAGGAATAAGTGTCGAAAGTGCTATTTTGGATTGGAATTCGGTAATAGGTGCTTCACAATACATTTACGAAATTAGCACTGACATGAATTTTAATAATAATGTATCAACAGAAATTATAAATGAAACCCAAAAGGAAATATTCACACTCTCTACAGGGACACAATATTTTTGGAGAGTCAAAGCTATAAATTCAACTCTTGAAAGCAATTGGTCAGAAACATGGAATTTCATTACCGAGGTGCCACAACAATATTTGCTAACTATAAACATCGTTGGCTGTGGCACTGTAAAGGTAGATGGGGTTGAATACACAGAACCAATTATGATTGTCGAAAACTCTATAGTAACACTAACAGCTGA
>JAQVOJ010000040.1 GCA_028702675.1 Bacteroidales bacterium | reverse complement strand
AATTTTTTTTGAATAATCAGTTTCTGATGTACAAAATAACATTAAAATTAAATATTGAGATGAATAATAAGCACATTTTAATGCTCTATCCTGCAATATGTTAACCCGCATTATTCATCGCATTATTCTTGGCTGGCTCGTAACAAGATTTTAGTCAGTGGATTGGCACGGTGCTTATGGTTTTATTATTAGCCAAATTTTGAGAAAGCTTACAATTATCTTTGTGCATCTGCTTCGTTGCAAAACTCTTGAAATATAAGGATATATCTGCAAGTTTCGACGCCTACCAGCTACACAAAGCTAATCGTATGAATAATGCGGGTTAATTAGACATCCCTAAAAACCATATTCACTCATAAATTTTCCGGGTTTTTTCGTAATACACATTCGTTGTTGCTACACAACAATACTATATTCGGATATTGTCCCGGTCAAGTTACATTATGGCGAATTTCATATAGTACATTCTCTAAAAAAGTTTTGTTGACGCGAAAAAATAATGCTATTGTTATAGAAGCTATTATTAAATTCTTTATATTGTGGTGTTTAAACATTAATACACGACTTATGAAAAAAACTTTGTTTTTATTATTGTTGCCACTTTTCTTTTTCTCTTGCAATCATAAAGCAGATAAAGAGCAGGAGATAAGTATAATTCCTCAGCCTGTAAATTTAAAGAAAATTTCCGGTTCGTTTAATACCGATAGTTTAAATGTAATTTTTATGGGTGTAGATCAAGCTGCTCTTTTTAATGTTGCTATGCATTGCAAAACAATGTTTGAACCGGTTCTTGGGCATAAAATAGAAATTGTAAAAGGAACAGGTAAAAGTGGGCAGATGGTATTAGATATTGATCCAGATTTGGGTAGTGAAGCTTATTTACTAACAGTTAATAATAATCTAATATCAATTATTGGAGGCGATGCGGCAGGCGTTTTTTGGGGCATACAAACTTTAAAACAATTATTACCTCCTGATTTTGAAAAAGGGATTAGAATGGATGCTTTCGATATCCCCTGCATAGCCATAGAAGATGAACCAAGATTTGTATATCGCGGAATGCACCTTGATGTATGCAGACATTTTTTTGCAGTAGAGGATGTAAAATCTTATATAGATTTACTTGTTTTGCACAAGTTCAATATTTTTCACTGGCACTTAACCGATGATCAAGGCTGGAGAATTGAAATAAAAAAATATCCTTTACTTACCGAAATTGGAGCTTATAGGGATGAAACTGTAATAGGCAGAAATTCTGGCGAATATGACAGTAAGCCTTATGGAGGATATTATACTCAAGAAGAAATTAAAGATATTGTGGCATATGCCGAAGACAGGTTTATTACCATAATCCCGGAAATTGAGATGCCCGGTCATTCACTTGCCGCTTTGGCTGCATATCCTGAGCTTGGTTGTACGGGTGGACCCTATTCCGTTGCAACTAAATGGGGAGTTTTCGATGATGTTTTTTGTCCAGGTAATGAAGAAACATTCGAATTCCTCGAAAATGTGATTGATGAAATTTGTCTGCTTTTCCCTAATAGTCCCTATATTCATATTGGAGGTGATGAAAGTCCAAAAACAAGATGGTTACAATGTGAAAAATGTAAAAATCGAATTGAAAACGAAGGTTTAGCAGATACACATGAATTACAGAGTTATTTCATTAAACGTATGGCTGATTATATTAAATCAAAAGGGAAAAGTATTATTGGTTGGGACGAAATTCTGGAAGGTGGATTGGCAAATAATGCAACTGTTATGAGTTGGAGAGGCGAAGAGGGTGGAATAGCTGCTGCCAAAATGGGACATGATGTTATTATGTGCCCTAACGAAGTATGTTATTTCGACCATTACCAAAGTAAAGATACCGAAAATGAACCTTTAGCTTTTGGAGGGTTTACCGATTGCGAAAAAATTTATTCATGGTCGCCAATACCATCAGATTTAAACGAGAACCAAGCATCGCGTATTTTAGGCGGGCAAGCAAATTTATGGACTGAATATATACTCGATTTAGATCATATAGAATATATGGTTTTGCCACGTATGGCAGCACTAAGCGAAGTTTTATGGTCGCAACCAGACAAACTCAATTACGATATATTTGTAAAAAAACTTCAGAATCTAACGAAATATTACGATGCTCGGGGATATAATTATGCAAAAAACTAATCGTATTAGCCTACTCAGTTAATAAAACACTGGAAATTTAAATATTAGTTAAGTTTGTAATCAGATATGCTTATTGCAAACAACACCCCAAAACTATATATAAAGTACCCACAAATCACGATTGCCGCTAGCACTACGCAAATTTTCCAATTCGTTTATGGCTGCTTGCATTGCGGGGAATGCCTTTAAGCTAACTCTATACATACCTTTGCCTGTATCATGAACTTGTGCAGGATAGCCCGATTGATTAAGTTTGTCCTTACATGAAATAGCGTTATCTTTATAAGTGAAACTTCCTGCTATTACATAATATCTATTGTTAGATGTATTTAAACCTACTTGAGTATTTAAAGGTTCAGGTTCTGAAATAGTTTCTACATTATTAGAATTTGTTACTTCAGCAATACTTTCGGTTTCTGAAATATCTGTTGCAATTGTTGCATCTGTTTCAGTTTCAGGTGTTGAAAGTAATTCTGTTTGTTCATCAAGAATTTCTTTATTGTTTTCTTGTTTTTGATTTTCTTGTTCTTGCGATTCTATCTCCAGAGTTTTTTCCTCATTAACTGCAACAGGATTAAAATTTGCTTGATTTATTTTGCGTTCAAAAGCATTGTCGCGGGTAAACGAAAACACTACAATTGCAATTAAAGCTGCTGCAGTAGGTATCCCTATTAGCCATGTGCGTTTGTATGTGCCTTTGCTTATTTTTATTGTATTTTCATTAACTGTAGTCGTTGATTTCGAGGTGTTTTGAACTTTTTCTGATTTAATATCGCTAAAAGTTTTAGGCTTTTTCTGGTCTTTGAGTAGTGGAAAATTAAAACTACTTAGACCATACGAATCTAAAAGAAAATTTTGTTTCATTTCAGGCACAAATTGTATTCTGCCTTCTTCAGTCCATAATGTGCCAATCCCGTTAAGTTCTACTTTTTTATCATTGTTAATTACAAATAGAGTTTGCTTTGCAAATAATTCTACTTGTTCGGCAACTTTGTCGTAGCTTTTATTTTCAGCTTTTGCAATATGATTTATTAATAAGCCGTCGTTATTATTTAATTCTGCATTAAAAGCTAAAATCCTTGCTGGAGGCGAAAATTCCTGGTTTTTTAAATCAATACCAGCTTTGCGATAGTTTGTAACAAAGCCTCCTAGTGAAGGTATTATTACGCAATCATGCTCATACAATAAATCACATATATATTTCTCAATTAACATAAATGATAAAGAATTAATATATGCAAATATAAAGAATTTTTCGAAGCTCTTGAATAAAATTGTCTAAGTATTTTTTATCTTCGTTGAAAATTAAAATTTACCAATATGAGTTTTATTCCGATGGTTGATTTACAAAACCAATATTTTAAAATTAAACGAGATGTTGATGCAGGAATTCAAACAGTAATTAATAATACAGACTTTATTAAAGGTAAAGCTGTGAATATTTTTTCTGAACAGCTTGCCGAATATTTAAATGTAAAACATGTTATCCCATGTGCTAACGGAACAGACGCATTGCAAGTTGCCATGATGGGGCTAGGGTTAGAACCCGGCGACGAAGTAATTACTACAGATTTTACTTTTATAGCTACAGTTGAAGTTATTGCTTTACTTAGGCTTAAACCTGTAATAGTGGATGTTGACCCAAATACATTTATGATTGATCCCGAGAATGTCGAGAAAGCTATTACTTCACGAACAAAAGCAATTGTTCCTGTTCACTTGTTTGGGCAGTGTGCACAAATGGAAGAAATAATGAGTATAGCCGAAAAATATAACTTGTTTGTAATTGAAGATACAGCTCAGGCTATTGGTGCCGATTATATCTATAAAAATGGAATGGTAAGAAAAGCCGGTACAATTGGAACTGTTGGCTGTACATCATTTTTCCCTTCAAAAAATCTCGGTTGTTATGGTGATGGAGGTGCTCTGTTTACAAACGATGATTTTTTGGCTTCAAAATTTAATGCTATTGTTAATCATGGTATGGTTAAGAGATATTATCACGAAATGATTGGGGTAAACTCTAGACTAGATAGCATTCAAGCTGCTGTTTTGTTAGCAAAATTGCCACATCTCGATAATTATAACAAAGCCAGAAAAAATGCTGCCGATTATTACGATAATGTTTTCAGGAATTATTCCGAATTGATTACGCCATATCGTGTAAATAATTCTACACATACTTTCCATCAATATACATTGCGATTACAAAATATTGATAGAAAGCAACTTATGGAATATCTAAAAGACAAGGGGATAGCTTCTGCGGTATATTATCCTGTGCCATTGCACAGCCAAGAAGCTTTTAAAAGATTCAAATCTTCTGACGATGATTTTCCTGTAACAAACCAATTGGTTAAGGAGGTTTTGTCATTGCCCATGCATACCGAACTAAACGAAGATATTCTTAAAAGGATAACTGAAACCGTAATTAGTTTTTTATAAATTAATTACCACCATCTCCACGACTTGCCGGGTTTTTCGAGTACAAATTTAATCACTATGGTGATTCTAAAAAAGTCTCCTTCTCCAGGTTCCGGGAATATCCACAATTTATCAAAATATCTTTGATACTCGGTATCATTACTTACACTTTTTCTGTAATTGTCGTTTTCGAGTTCAGCTACCCTAACATAGTTTTCAACCTTTGCATAAGTATCTATAAGTTCTTGTTGAATTTTAATTGTTTCGTCTGCTACTCGTGTAAAATAATCGCCACTAGTGCTTACCATAATTTGGTATTTGGCAAATAGCCGATTCTCTTCTTCTTTAATAATCTCTTTATCAATATTTGATATTTTATTATCAATATCTTGTAATGCTAAATTTATAGTCTTTTCGAGATGATCTAAGCTAAAATCTACATCAGTATAATCGTTTATTAGGGTTTTTAGTTGATTACTTTTGCGAAAAAACTCTTGGTCTAATACATCAATTTCTTCATAAATTGCATCAGTCTTTCTTTTACCTGCCAATATAAAATCATGTTCAATACTTTGTATTCTTTCATTTTCAGCTTCAATTAGAGCTTCCCATTGTTTTACTTCATTTTTTATTTTACGTATTTCGTCTTTTGGAATTCCAATATCAGAAATATTTTTTATTTGTTTGTTATCCTTTAAAGTATTCAGAATAATCGTGTTTTCAGGCTTACCATATTCTTCCGAAATATTTACATCAACTTTTTTTTGCAAAGGCTTTGTATTAATTTTTGCTAAAAATACAAAATAACTACCTCTACGATTTAATGTATTTATTATTTCTGCTTCTACATTGCAAGTGCCTTGTATTTCTTCCTTAATATATCTGTAAAACTCATCATCAAAAGATTCCTTCTTTTTTAAAGTTGTTATTGATGATATAAAACTACCATTAGTGTGTTCTACTGCTATCGGAGTAATGTGTCTTATGGCTGTTTCTCGCAATTCTTTGGAATCTGTATAGGGAGAACTCATTTTAGTGGCAAATAGGTAAATTCCTTTGTACCCCAACCCCGATAAGTTTTCTTCAACTTCTTTTCTGATTTGTGCTATACTTGCATTACGTGTTTTTATTCTGTCAGGAATTTGTATGATGCTTTTTAATATCTCAATTTCTTGTCGTTTATCAATTAAAAGATTTTTCCTGTCAATAAGTTTCTGCTGTTTTTTATCAACTTCGGAGTTATAATCCCAAACCTCAAGTTTTAATTCTTGTATATTTATATCGGCATATTTAAGATTTTCATGTTTTTGCAGCATTTGCTTAATAAATCCCTTTTGACAATAATCTTTTTCTATTTTTATAGGATTATTTTCTAATAATTCTTGCGAACTTAAACTCATACAAAAACATGAGATTATAATAAAAAATAAAAGCTTAATCTTCATATTAACTTTGTTTTCAATCTTGGGTTTTAAAATTCAAATATAGTAATATATATGATATTTTTATGTGTATTACAGTAGAGTAAACATTTTGAATATACTAGAATTAATATATTGAATCTTAATAAATTACCTAATTAGAGAATAAAACGAACTCCAAAATCGTAGCCATACAGTTCTCGACCCGGAAATATTGTTTTGTAATCAAGATTTTCGTTATTGTAGTAAGAAAAACTGCCAAAATCGTCGCGTGTTGTGTTCAAATTATTATTAATATATACTCCACCAAATACCATCATACTTGGAAAAAGTTTTAATCCGAGTCTAATTCCTGATTTTAGATAATCTGTTTTTAATTTTTCAGGCATTAAACTTTCTACAAGATTCTCGTTCCATGGAATGCTAAAAGCTTTTTCTCTTAGATACATTAGTCTTAGTTCGGTAAAAAACCAATCTTGAATCCATATATTGTACGAAAAGCCTAGTTCAAAACGTGAAAAATGTGTTGTCCCATTAATATAATCATTAATATAATCATTATATTGATAGCCATACTCAGCTAATAAACTTACATGTTTTTGACGTCCTATATTAATATTAATACCACCAAAAATTCCTCCCGGTAAACCGGTAGCATATCCACCCGATAAGCCAAGGCTTGGTCGTTTATAAGACTTATTTGAAATATTTTCGGATTTATTCGTTTCTGCGTTATAAAACTTGTTGGCATTATATTCTACTGGTTTATTCATTTTTGCATCAAAATCTTCGGGAGATGGAAAGTGGCTAAGTTTTACTTCTTTTCCCGATTCAACAATGATTTTTTGCTTAAAGTTAGGGGGTGTTTCGTGTTTAATTAGCACAGTATGTTCACCTACCGATAAATCTCCTGAATATTCTCCTAATCCCATATAAATATCGTCTATGTATATGGCACTCATGTAAAGTGTATTTACTGAAACAGAGCCAACAACCGGTAGTAATTCTAAAGATTTATTGATTTTGTTTGAATATCCTTGTTTTACATTAAGTTCAAATTCTTCAACAGCGTAAAGAGGTTTACGCAATGTAATTTTATAATCTCCTTCGTTTAGAGCAATGTTTAAAGGAGTAAAACCCTTTAAGCTTCCGTTTATGTATAGCTCAGCGCCTTGAGGTTCAGAATCGAAAGTAATCATTTCAGGTTTATGAGTAGAGTCGTCTGAATCAATTCCGGTAATTCTAAGTTTATATACTTTAGCAGATTCAATTTGAACAGGGAAATCATATTCTAATGGTACATAACCTTGAGAAGTAATCTTAATTCTTCGTTCGCGAGGGCTAACATATACCCAGTATTCTCCGGTGTGCTTAACAATATCTCCCTCAATCCCTAAGCGAGTATTGAAGCTTAGATTATTTAAATCGGTGTATATTTTTATAATTGCACATGATTGGTCATTAACATCTTTGCGAGGATAGCGTACAGCACTTAAATCGTCGGGAGCTTCTTTGAAATCAAGAACTCTAAATAGTGCAGCATTAGTTAATAGTGGAGAAGTAATTAAGATAATTATTAATATGACTATAGACTTTTTCAATTTGATTAAATTATTATAAAATACTTAAAGCAAAAAAGTTGCCATAAATTAGTTTTTAGTTGGCTCAATAGATTTATTTTTTAAGAACAAGTTTGTTGTATAAAATTTCAACTCCTTTGCCGGCTTTCTCTCTGATAATTTCAAATCCTTCTATTGTAGTATTTGCAACACTTCCGGGGTCGATTAGGAATTTGTGTTTAGCTTTGTTTGCATAGTATATTAAACTTGCAGCAGGGTAAACATTTAAGCTTGTACCAATTACGACAAGAATTTCGGCAGTTTCTACTATTTTGATTGCATTTGGGATTTCTGTTACTTCTTCGCCGAACCAAACTACATGTGGACGAAGTTGAGAGCCTTGTGGGCATTTATCGCCAATATTTAAATATGCACCATCGATATTTACTATGTAGTTTTGATTTATGGTACTGCGAGCTTTCCTGATTTCTCCATGCAAATGCAAAACATTAGAGCTTCCGGCTCTTTCGTGTAAGTCGTCAATATTTTGAGTTATTATAGAAATCTTAAAAAATTCTTCTAGCTTTTTAAGAAAGATATGACCGGGGTTGGGTTTACACTCCAGCAGTTGTTTGCGTCTGGCATTATAGAAATTTAGTACTAGTTCAGGATTGTTTATCCATCCCATCGGCGAGGCAAGCTCTTCAAAGCTATATTTTTCCCATAATCCTCCCATATCTCGATAAGTAGGAATTCCACTTTCTTGACTTATACCTGAACCACTAATTACAACAAGTTTTTGCATAAATGACTTACTAAGTATTTTATGCGACTAAAAATAATAAAAAAAGCCGGTTTTAACCGGCTTTAATAATAACAAATAGTAATTCAAATTATCTTAAGCGTTTGTAGCTTCAAAATCTTTCATCGCTTTAACCAAAGCTTCTACATCTTCTATAGTACAAGCGTTGTATGTTGAAGCACGGAATCCGCCAACAGAACGGTGTCCTTTTATTCCAATAATATTTCTTGAGGCTGCAAAAGCGACAAATTCTGCTTCTTTATCTTTGTATTGTTCATTCATTACAAAGCAAATATTCATTCTTGAGCGGTCTTCTTTGGCTACTGTACCAACAAACATTTTGCTGTTGTCGATTGCGTTGTAAAGCATATCGGCACGTTTTTGGGCCAATTTGTCCATAGCTTCTAACCCACCCATTTCTTTAACCCAAAGCAAAGTTTCGCGTACTGCAAATATATTTACACATGGAGGAGTATTAAACATAGAACCTTTATCCATATGCGTTTTGTACTTTAACATAGTTGGAATAGGCCTATCTACAACTTTCTCAAGAAGATTATCTTTAATAATTACAAAAGTAACACCTGCAGGACCCATATTTTTTTGTGCACCACCATATATCATTGCATATTTTGATACATCAACAGGGCGACTTAAAATATCTGAACTCATATCGGCAAACAAAGGTACATTCACATCCATATCTTCAAGAATTTCAGTCCCCTTAATTGTATTGTTTGTTGTGATATGTACGTAGTCTAAATCGTTAGGTATATCAAATCCTTTTGGGATATATGTAAAATTTTTATCCTCAGAAGAAACTTCAATTACTTCTCCCCAAAGTTTTGCCTCTTTAAGAGCATTTGTTGACCATGTACCTGTATTTAGATACAATGCTTTCGACTTTAAGAAATTATATGGTATCATGCAAAACTGCATACTTGCACCACCGCCAAGAAATAGTACACTATAACCTTCAGGGATATTCAAAACTTCTTTGAATAATTCTACTGCTTCGTCAATAACTTTTTGAAAGTCTTTGCTTCGGTGCGATACTTCCATAATCGACTGTCCACAGTTCTCTAATTCTATTACAGCTTTTGATGTGTTTTGAATTGTACGGTCTGATAATTTACAAGGTCCAGCATTAAAAATATGTTTTTTCATATTAAAAATATTTTAGGTTTAAATTTGTTCAAATTTACAACAGCTTTTTAAAATAAACTAATGATTTAAAACATATAGTATATTTTAATTGTTTCTGAACTTTAAAAGTATAAATTTGCGAAATTTTTTAAGATTATGAATCAGGATATTGTAAACTTTGTAATTCTTCCGCTACTTATATTTACAGCGAGAATATTTGATGTTACCATTGGTACAATGAGGATAATACTTGTTGCTCGTGGTAAAAAGTTAATTGCGCCTTTACTGGGATTTTTCGAAGTGCTTATTTGGATAATTGCTATTAGCCAAATAATGGAAAATCTTAGCAATTGGGTAAGCTTTGTCGCATATGCAGCTGGCTTTGCTACAGGTAATTATGTGGGCATGCTTTTAGAAGAAAAATTAGCAATGGGTATAGTAGGTGTGAGAATAATTACTGCTAGAAGCGGACACAATCTAATTCACTTCCTTAAAGAAAAAGGATACAGCCTTACTTATACCGAAGCTCATGGAAGAGAAGATGAAGTACATCTGATATTTATTACCATTAAAAGGTCTAAACTTAAGGAGCTTGTAGAAACTATTAAAAACTTTAATCCAAAAGCTTTTTATACTATAGAGGATGTAAGATATGCTAGCAACGGTGGTATGGAAATTGAAAAAAAACCAATTCGATTGTTTAAATTAAGAAAGGGGAAATAGCAAGATACTAAAAACTTAAATTAATGAAGTTTAAACTAATTTGTGTTGGTAAAACTAATTTCCAGTTTGTTCAAAACGGTTTAGATGAATATTTCAACCGTGTGAAAAAATATATTGATTTTGAATTGCTATGTATCCCAAATACAAAAATATCAAATTCATTAAGTATAGGCGAACAAAATAATTTGGAAGGAAGGCTTATATTATCGAATATCGAAAAATCAGATATGCTTATTATCTTAGATGATAAAGGGAAGCAATTTAGCTCTGTTGAATTTGCAACAGAATTAAATAAACTTATGATGAGTGGTAAAAAGCAAATAGTTTTTGTTATTGGAGGGGCTTATGGTTTTAGTAATGATGTTTATTCAAGAGCAAATAAATTAGTATCCCTGTCAAAAATGACTTTCTCTCACCAAATTATTAGGTTACTCTTTGCCGAACAACTATATAGAGCATGTACAATTCTTAATAATGAAGCTTATCATCACGAGTAGTATTACTGTGTTAACTGTCTGCATTCTTTATATATTAACAAAAATTTAACATATTAATTTTGTGAGTTATTTTGATTGGATGTGTGTAAGTGGCAGTTTATCAGTGAGATAAGCCTAGCTTAATTTGTTGTTTAAATTAGTGAACAATTTCTAATTAAGAATGTTTATTAATTAGTAGTTAGTTTAATTTATGATTGATATATCTCACATACTTAAAGAACATGGTTTGAAAAATACTCCGCAGAGATATTGTATTTTGCAAGCTGTTTTTGAGATTGGTGGACATCCAACCGTTGAAGATATTACTTTAGAAATTCATCAATCATATCCCAACATATCTTTAGGAACAGTGTATAATGTTCTGAATATGTTTGTGGAAAAAGAGATATTAAATAGAGTAAAAACCGATAATGATGTAATGCGGTTTGAAGTAGCAAAAAACAATCATCATCACTTGTATAGTTATTTAGATAGTAGAATAGAAGATTATTACAATGAAGAATTAGATGGTATCTTAAAGGACTATTTTCGAGAGCATGAGATTGCAAATTTTGATATTAAAGAGATTAAATTACAGATTGTTGGAAAGTTTAGAAAAAATAAATAATGTTTAACAAAAAAAATAATAGGTTATGAATCCGATTAAATTTACAGGAATAAAAGAAGACGTAGCTAACAAAGTAAGCTCAAGTTTAAATATATTGTTAGCAGACTATCATGTGTTTTATATCAATTTGCGTGGTTTGCATTGGAATATTAAAGGACAAAGATTTTTTGCACTTCACGAGAAATTTGAAGAATTGTATGATGATGTTGCTGAAAAAATTGATGAAATTGCCGAAAGGATTTTAAGTTTAGGCAATACTCCTTTACACTCAATGTCGAAATTTATCGAAAATGCAGGAATTAAAGAAGCAATTAATGTATCAGATAGCGAAGAGTCGATAATGGTAGTTTTAGAGAACTTTAAACATCTAATTGCTGAGCAACGAAAAATTATGGAATTGGCTGATGGCAATGGCGATGAGGCAACTAATGCAATGATGAGTGATTATATTAGTGGACAGGAAAAAGAAGTTTGGCTATTAAGTTCAAGCTTAAGAAAATAAATGAGGAATTAATAAATTAATGTTTAACAAAAAGAATTAAAAAGATGGAACAAGAAAACAGTTTTCCCTTAATTGGAGACAAAATGCCTGACATGACAGTTCAGACAACACACGGATTGAAAAATATCCCAAAAGATTACAAAGGTAAATGGATGGTACTTTTTAGCCACCCTGCAGATTTTACTCCTGTTTGTACAACAGAATTTGTAGCATTTGCTAATCTTAAAGATAAGTTTGATGAGTTGAATGCAGAATTAGTAGGTCTTTCTATTGACCAAATATTTTCGCATATTAAATGGGATGAATGGATCGAAGACAATATTAAGGTTACTATTCCTTTCCCAATTATTGCTGATATGGATGGTGGCGTTTCAAAAAAACTTGGTATGGTACATCCCGGTAAAGGCAGTCAAACAGTACGTGCAGTATTTTTAACAGACCCCGATGGTATTATTCGTTTAATATTGTATTACCCGCAGGAGATTGGTAGAAATATGGACGAAATTTTACGTGCACTTAAAGCATTGCAAGTTGCTGATAAACACAAAGTTGCTATGCCGGCGAATTGGCCAAATAATGAACTAATTGGCGACAGAGTAATTGTACCTCCTGCAACAAATGTGTTTGATGCCAAAAAACGTAAAGACCAATATGAATGTTACGATTGGTGGTTTTGTCATAAACCGTATGAAAAATAATTGTAATTATACATTTTTTAAAGAAAACCTCTTAAATTTAAGAGGTTTTTTTTGTATGAGAATATCGTATTTTGTTGACTAAGTAATAATTTGTTTATGTTTAAATATTTGTAAAGCACATGCATACTGATAGTTAACTCATTTTTTAATAATCTTATTCTGAATTATTTAGGTTAAAACTATTATTGCCAAACAATTTTATAATTTTGGTGCATGGATACACCTATAACAAAAATGTTGAATATAAAATACCCCTTGCTTGTTGCACCAATGTTTCTGATTAGCAACGAAAAAATGTTGATTAATGCAATAAATAAAGGAGTTACAGCTGCCATTCCTGCTGCAAATTTTAAGAATGTTGACGAATTAGCTATGCTTATTGATAAATTAAAATCGCATGAAAGTAATGCTTTTGGGGTAAATATAATAGTTAATAAATCGAATTTGCAATATAGGGAACAGCTTATTACTGTATTAAATCACAAACCTGATTATGTAATTACTTCGTTGGGGAATCCAAAAGAAATAATCAGTAAGTGTAAGCCTATGGGAATTAAAGTTTTCTGTGATGTTGTAGATATAAAATATGCTCAGAAAGTGCAAAGTTTGGGTGCTGATGCAATTATTGCTGTTTGTAAAGAAGCTGGTGGACATGCAGGCAATATTCCGGCAAAGGATTTTATTCCTGAATTAAAAGAACATTGTAAAATACCCATTATTGCAGCCGGAGGGGTTGCTAATAATATTCATTTCGAAAATATGTTAGAGCTTGGTGCAGATGCTGTTTCGGCAGGAACTGTATTTTTAGCTGCCGAGGAGGCAAATATTTCCGATGAATATAGAGCAGCAATTATAAAATATGGAGCTAAAGATATTGTTAGAACTACAAAAATGTCGGGGGCACCACTCACTGTAATTAATACTCCTTATGTTCAGAAAATTGGGCTTAAAGCAAATCCTCTTGAGAAAATTCTTAATAATAACAAGCGATTGAAAAGTTTTGCAAAAAAACAGATTATGAAAAGAGGAGCAAAGCAATTAGAAAAAGCTGCATTTAGTGCTACATATAGGAATGTTTGGTGTGCCGGACCAGCTATAGAGTATATTCAAAAAATAAGACCAATTGCCGAAATAATTGATGATATAGTAATTAGCTAATTTATTGTGTTTCTTTAAAGCTTAATATTATTATAAACTATTATTTTTAATCTATTGAGTGTAAATATTTATTTACATTACTGATAAATTAAAATATATAAAAATCCCTGATTTATAATTCTTATAAGGTATTGGTTTAGTTTCTAACATAATTTTATTATTTTTGTAATCAATTTGCGTAAATTATATATTGTAGTAATATGACTTTTAAGGTATTATATGTATCACAGGAAATAACCCCATACTTACCGGAAACAGAGATGTCTTCGATATGTAGGTATTTGCCTCAGGCAATTCAGGAAAAGGGTAGAGAAATTAGAACTTTTATGCCAAAATTTGGCAATATTAACGAAAGAAGAAACCAACTTCATGAAGTAATCAGGTTAAGTGGAATGAATCTTATAATAGATGATACCGATCATCCATTAATCATAAAGGTTGCCTCTATTCAACCGGCACGAATGCAAGTTTATTTTATTGATAACGAAGATTTTTTTGCAAGAAAACGAACTTTAACCGATAAAAAAGGAGAAGAGTTTAGCGATAACGATATGCGATCTATTTTTTTTAATAGAGGAGTATTGGAAACTGTAAAGAAACTTTGTTGGGCTCCCGATATTGTTCATTGCCATGGTTGGTTCTCGGGGCTATTGCCTTTGTATCTTAAAAAAGCCTATTCAAACGAACCTTTGTTTGAAAATTCAAAAATTATATATTCGCTGTACGATAAGGAGATGAAGAGCCCATTTAATAAATCTATAAAATCTATGGCTCTTACCGATGGTGTTCAAGAAGAAGATTTAGAATTACTTGATAATCCTGATTTTATAAATTACAGCAAACTTATAATTAATATGAGTGATGCTGTAATACAAGGAAGTGAAAATGTAAATAAAACATTGCTAGAATATATTAAATCTTCTGATAAACCGTTTCTTGAATATCAAGACAGCGAAACCTATATCGATGCTTATGATGATTTTTATAAGCAATTGATTAATAAATAAAAAGACTCAGAATGAGAAAATTTAATAGTAGCTTTTTTCAATTATTGATATTAGCAAATGTTACCTTATTATTTGTATCTTGCCAAAAAGACCCTAGCGATATTGGGCTAAATATACAACCCGGTAGCGACAGAATGGATTTATTTGTTGATACTATTTCTGTGAATACATATACCTATAGCGAAAGCAGAATTGCTGCCGATGAAAGGAGCATAAGTCCCTTAGGTAGCTATACCGATCCCGTTTTTGGATTTGTAAAAGCTGATTTTGCCACACAACTGCGATTGTCGAGTAGCAACGCAGATTTTTCTAGTAATATTGAAAATGCCGATTCTCTGGTGTTATACCTTAAATACAACGGACAGTACGGAGATGTGTCTGTTAGCCACCAAATTAAGGTGTATGAAATTCTAAAAGATATTTATATCGATAGCGTATATTATTCTGATTATAGATTTGAGGAATCTGATTTAAATTTGCTAGAGCAAATTAGTTTCGTGCCGGAACAGTCCGATAGTATTATTCGAGTTTCTATGCCCCAAGACCTTATTGATAGAATAATTAATCCTGCAAATAGTAATTATTTTAGCGACAACAATAGTTTTAATGAGTTTTTTAAAGGAATTTACGTAAGTGTTGACGACCAGCCTGCTGACGGATCAATTTTATATGCTAATTTGTTATCAGAAGAGAGTAAGATGACTTTACATTACAATGACAGCTTAGAGTTTAATTTCTTGATTAATTCAAGTTGTGCCCGAATTAACATGTTTACTCACGATTATTCTTATGCTTCATCAGAGTTAAATGCCGTATTAGACGATACTATTACTCCAAATCAAATATCATATACACAAAGTCTATCAGGACCAAAAATTAAGATATTAATTCCTGAACTAGGAAGTTTTGCCGATACTACTAATGTTGCTATTAATAAGGCACAGTTAATTATAAATGTTGCAAGCGATAATCAATTTGCACCACCACCTAAAATGACATTAGTGTCAATCAACAACGAAGGATTAAACGAATTTCTTACAGATTACAAAGTAAATACTACATATTTTGGTGGAGAATTAAATGAAACCCAATATACATATACATTTAACATACCTTTTTATTTGCAAGAATTATTATTAGATAATAGTTTGCTTAATAATGGTCTTTATTTGTATCCTCAAGACAACAGGGTAAGTGCCAATAGAGCAAGGATTTTTGGAGGAGCAGATTTGGATAATCCTATGCAAATTAGAATCATGTACTCAAAATTTTAAAATATGTGTGGAATAGTTGGTTACTATGGAAATAAAGAGGCATATCCAATAATAATAAAGGGATTAAAACGATTAGAATATAGAGGATATGATTCTGCCGGTATAGCATTAATGAACCACTCTGTAAGAGTTTATAAGTGTAAAGGTAAGGTTAGCGAACTCGAAGAGATTACCAAAGACAAGGATATTTCAGGGAATATTGGACTTGGACACACAAGATGGGCAACTCATGGTGAACCTAGTAATGTAAATGCTCATCCACATGTTTCAATGAATAGTTTATTTGTTGTAATACACAATGGAATCATTGAAAATTATAATCGTTTAAGAACAGAACTAGAGGCAGAGGATTATATTTTTAAGAGTGAAACAGATACAGAGGTACTTGCAAATTTAATAGAGTATGTTTACATAAAGTTAAATATTAGTCCAGACGAAGCTGTAAGAATTGCTCTTACTAAAGTTATAGGTGCATACGGGATCTTAGTAGTTTGCAATGAGCATCCAGACACTATAATTGCTGCCAGAAAAGGTAGTCCATTAGTAATAGGTAAGGGGCATGGTGAGTATTTTTTCGCTTCCGATGCCACACCGATAATTGAATATACGAATAGTGTTATTTATCTTAATGATAATGATATTGCCATAGTTAATAAAAAGGGTTTACATATTAGAGATATTAGAAATATTGAACAGACAGTAAAAGTTCAAAAAATTGATATCGAAATTGACGCAATAGAAAAAGGTGGCTTTGACCACTATATGCTTAAAGAGATTTTTGAACAACCCAAAGCTATTACCGATACGTGTAGAGGTAGATTAAATTATTATGATAAAACACTTAAGCTTGGAGGATTGCATCAGGTTATTGATGCTCTAACAAAGACAGAGAGAATAATAATTGTTGCTTGTGGTACCTCTTGGCATGCCGGACTTGTTGGTGAGTTTCTGTTCGAGGAATTTGCCAGAATTCCTGTTGAAGTAGAATATGCCTCAGAGTTTAGATACCGAAATCCAATTATTAACCCAGGTGATGTTGTTATTGCTATCAGCCAAAGTGGTGAAACGGCAGATACTCTTGCAGCTATTCAATTAGCCAAAGAACATAGGGCTTTGGTGTTAGGGATTTGTAATGTTGTCGGTTCTAGTATCCCTCGTGAAACAGATGCAGGAGTTTATACTCATGCTGGACCCGAAATAGGTGTAGCTTCAACAAAAGCTTTTACTGCTCAGGTTACAGTATTAACTATGATGGCAATGCTTACCGGAGCAAAGAATAAAGCTCTTACCGATAAAGAACATAATGCTTTAATTGATGAGTTGGCATTGATCCCCGAAAAAATCAACAGTATATTGGCAAAAGCAGAAGAAATTAAAAAAATTGCCGAGATTTATAAAGATGCTACTAATGCATTGTATCTGGGAAGAGGGTATCTGTATCCGGTTGCCTTAGAAGGAGCACTTAAGCTTAAAGAAATCTCTTATATACATGCCGAAGGATATCCTGCTGCCGAAATGAAACACGGACCTATAGCCCTTATTGATGAAAAAATGCCGGTAATTGTTCTTGCAACTGTTGATAAATCATACGAAAAAGTCGTTAATAATATTCAGGAAGTAAAAGCTCGTAAAGGAATTGTAATCGCAATTGTAACCGAAGGAGATACTACAATTCGTACAATGGCCGACCACGTAATTGAAGTCCCTTATTCCGATTTTGCACTTGCACCTTTACTTACTGTAATACCTTTGCAACTATTGTCGTATTATATTGCTGTAATGAGAGGATGTAATGTTGATCAACCAAGAAATCTTGCAAAATCTGTAACAGTCGAATAATTTTTGTTAGTGTATAATAATATTTAAGAATATGAGTTTATAAAAAAACTAATTGGCTTTGAAGAAATTATTTGCAATAATATTAGCAATTTCAATTGTATCATTAATATGGATATTTAGTGCTTGTACAACTGAAAAAAATACTGCAATAACCCGAACTTATCATAATACTACAGCCAAGTTTAATGTTTATTTTAATGGTAACGAAGCTTTTAAAAGTGGGGTAAAACGTGCCGAGCAATCACATGTTGATAATTATGTAGATATTTTACCAGTGTTTGTTATAAATACCGCAGAAGCATCAAGTACTTCAAAAGGAGATATGGATAAGGCAATTAAAAAAGCATCTAAAGCCATTAAATATCATTCAATTAAAGCTAAACCTAAAAAAAAATCAGGCAAGTTAAGTCCCAAAGACTTAGAGTTTTACAGCCAAAACGAATATTGTAAGTGGATTGATGACAGTTATCTGCTTATGGGTAAATCTTATTATATACAGCAAGATTATTATCAAGCAAGGCAAAATTTTGAGTATATGTTAAGCCAATATCCAAAAGAAAAAACATTACACGAAGCAAAAGTCTGGTTGGCTCGTACTTATGCTGCAAACCGTCAGTATAAAAAGGCAAAAGAAATGCTTGATTTAATTGATGGAGATAAAGATTTTCCGAAAAAACAAAAAGGAGAGTATGCCGCAACTTATGCTGATTATTTTTTGAAACAGAACTTATACGAGGAAGCAATACCAAAGCTTAAGCTTGCCATTAAACATACTAGGAAAAAGCAATACAGAGTTAGGTATAAATATATTTTAGCCCAAATATTTGAGAAAACCAATAATCTGAAAGAAGCTTCAGACATGTATGCCGAAGTAGCAAAAATGAACCCCCCATACGAGATGGAATTTAATGCCCGAATAAATATGGCTAGAAATTATGCGGGTGGAGGAGATGTTAAAGACGTTAAGAAGAGTTTACGTAAAATGTTGAGAGATGATAAGAACATTGAATATCAAGACCAAATTTATTATGCATTAGGTGAAATCGATTATAGAACAGGAAATATTTCAGAGGCAATTAAAAATTATAAGCAATCTTCGGAAAAGAGTATGTTTAATGATTTCCAAAAAGCAATGTCTTGCATGAAGCTTGGAGAAATATACTTATCAGAAGAAGAATATCTTAAAGCTCAAATATACTATGATACTTGTATGACATTTTTGCCTTATGATTACGATGATTATTCAGAAATTAGAACTCTAAGTCGGAATTTGAATGAGCTTGCTGTTCATCTTATTACTATCCAAACAGAAGATAGCTTGCAGAGGGTAGCTCAAATGCCCGAAAACGAAAGAAATAAACTTATTGATAAATTAATAGCACAAGTAGTTGAAGAAGAAAGACTTCAGCAAGAAATGGAACGACAGCAAACACAAGACTCATATCTTTTTGACCAGCGTAGAGGACGAAATCCTAATATTAATGCACCTCAAGGGGGGAAATGGTATTTTTATAACCCTGCTCAATTAAGCTTCGGACAAAACGAATTTAGAAAAAAATGGGGTAATCGTAAAAATGAAGATCACTGGAGAAGAAAAAATAAGTCAGTTATGTCTGATTTTGATGAGGAATTAGCCGATTCAGATACTCTTACCGATGGTCAAACAAAGTCTTCAAAAATTAGTGATAATAAAACACGAGAGTATTATTTGCAGGATTTGCCTGTAAACGATAGCCTTATGGCAGAATCACATCAAAGAATTTTAGAGGCTTTGTACAATGCTGCTAGAATTTATAAAGAAAAATTTGAAGCTTATCAGGAGGCAGTAGATTATTATAAAGAATTAAATTCAAGATATCCTCAAAATGAATATCTGTTACTTTCTTATTATAATCTTTATGTTCTTAACAAATTACTGAATAATGAATCGGAAATGAGGACTTATAAAAATTTGGTTACTAGTACATTCCCTGATTCACATTATGCAAAATTGCTTACAAACCCAAATTATTTGCAAGAATTAGAGGCTCAAAGACGTGCTGATATGGATTTCTATATAAAAACCTATGATGCTTATGCTAAAGATGATTGTAGATTGGTTAAAAAGAATACTGACGATTATTTAAGTAGAGAAAATACACAAGAAGATTTGCTTGCAAAATTTGCATATCTTGATGTATTATGCACTGGCAAGACTAAAGACACAACAAGTTTTAAGATGGCACTCGTAGATTTTATGAGTACTTATCCAAACGATGATTTGTATAATAGTGCACAAGATATACTTGCATATTTTGGTAGCACAAACATTGAATTATTAATAGCAGACCTTGCCAGCAGACCTGATGTTGAAAAGCCCGAGAGAACAAGTTACGCAAACGATACAGGCTCAAACGAAATTGTAAAACCCGAAGAACTATTTAAACTTGACGAATTAGCTCCACATTATTATGTACTGTACGTTAATAGTAAAGAAGTGGATATTAAACGTCTGAGTTTTGAGGTTAGAAACTTTAATATTTTTACATTTAATTTACGAACTTTCAATGTAGTAAATATTATGTTTGATGACGAACATGAATTAGTTACAGTAAGAACATTCGATAATCAGAGACAGTCGGTAAATTATAAACGAATGATTACTGATAATCCAGATGTGTTTGGTAAGTTAAACGAAAAAGATTATATACAGTTTACTATTTCTGAGGAAAACTATCAAATTCTTAGAAAAAATAAAAATTTAAATGCCTATTTGCAATTTTATTTAGAAAATTACGAAAACAAATAGGCTTGAATACACGTTACATTATAAAAATAATTTACTATGAGTGAAATTGTCATTCTATGGGTTGACGATGAAATAGATTTGTTAAAACCACATATTATATTCCTTGAAAAAAAAGGATTTGAAGTACACACAGCCTCAAATGGCGAAGATGCAATTGAATTAGTAGCTCAAAACGAGTACCACATTATTTTTCTTGACGAGAATATGCCTGGACTTAGTGGTTTAGAGACACTTACTAAGATTAAGTCTATTGATAGTATGATTCCGATTGTTATGATAACGAAAAGTGAAGAGGAGAATATTATGGAAGAAGCTATTGGGGCAAAAATAAACGATTACCTTATTAAACCGGTCAATCCAAAACAGATACTGCTAACTATTAAGAAGAATGTTGACCAGAAGCGACTGGTTTCTCGTAAAACCAATATGGACTACCAGTCTGAATTTGGCCGTCTGGGAATGGAAATAAATGATACAATGGATTATGTAGATTGGATAGAAGTATATAAAAAGCTTGTGTATTGGGAACTTGAACTGGCAGAGGCAGGTAATAATACTATGGACGAAATTCTTAGAATGCAAAAAAACGAGGCTAATAATGCATTTGCAAAGTATATTAGAAAAAATTATGTTAACTGGTTTAGCAATGATGTAAATAGTAAACCACTGCTCTCACCAAGTTTGCTGAAAGAAAAGGTTTTTCCACTACTTAGAAATGGGAAAAAGGTCTTTTTTCTATTGATAGATAATATGAGATACGATCAGTGGAAAATTATTTCAAAAGAACTCTCGGAATTATACAGAATAGAAGAAGAAGGATTATATCTTAGTATTTTACCTACCGCAACTCAATATTCCAGAAATGCTATATTTTCGGGATTAATGCCAAAAGAGATTGATAAAATGTACCCCGATTTGTGGAAAAATGACGATGAAGAGGGAGGCAAAAATCTCTACGAAGAAGAAATGCTTATAAATCTGATGAAACGCTATGGATTTGAAAAGGGACTTTTCTTCGAAAAAGTTTTAGACGTAAACTATTGCAAAAAAATTGCAGATAGATTAAATGAAATTGTTAATAATCAATTAATGGTTACTATCGTCAACTTTGTTGATAATTTGTCTCATGCAAGAACAGACCAAAAAATGATTCGCGAACTTGCAGGTAACGAAACTGCTTATAGATCAATAACAAAATCATGGTTTAAGCACTCTGCCTTAAATCTACTGCTTACAGAGCTTGCTAAATACGATGTTACTCTTGTAATTAGTACCGATCATGGAACAATAAGAGTGCAAAACCCTATTAAGGTTGTGGGAGATAGGAATACAACAACTAATTTGAGATATAAACAAGGTAGAAATCTAAACTATAATCCTCGTGAGGTGTTTGAAATTACCAAGCCAACCGATGCCCACTTGCCTAAAACAAATATCAGTAGTTCATATATATTTGCCCAAAACGAAGATTTTTTTGCTTATCCAAACAATTATAATCATTATGTTAAATACTATAGAGATACTTTTCAGCATGGTGGAATATCACTTGAGGAAATGGTAATACCCGTTGTAACTCTAAAACCCAAAAAGTAATTATGCCAAAAGTGATTGTTAATAATATTAAAGAGTTGGACAAGTTTACTAAATCATTCGAAAATATACTAAAGCTTTATCGTTTGGTGGCATTTAAAGGGCAGCTTGGAGCAGGGAAAACCACTTTGATAAAAGCACTTTGCGAAAAGCTAAAAGTTGAGGATATTGTTAGTAGCCCAAGTTTTGCGATTGTAAACGAATACTTTTCCGAAATTATTGGTACTATTTTTCATTTCGATTTTTACAGAATTGAAAATGAAAACGAAATACTAGATATAGGATTTGAGGATTATTTAACACAAAATGCTCTAATATTAATGGAATGGCCAGAAAAAATTCCTAATTTATTACCTCCTGATACACTAATTGTTAATATTAATGTTTTAACTGATAATAGCAGACTTGTTGAATGGTAAATGTCTATTATTTAAAGATTTACTACATTAAATAAGGCGTCTTCTATTTTATTGTGAGTATATAAAATAGTTTGCCAACCGATATTGTTGGCAGCTTCAATATTGGCAATAGAATCGTCAATGAAAAGTATTTCGTTTGAACTAAAATTTATTTCTTCTTGCACATATTTGTATATCTCAACATCAGGTTTACGATAAGCTATCTCGTGAGATAAAAAGCATTTCTTAAACAATTCATTAAGGTTTGCAATTCCAAAATCATTGTCTAATAATTTTGTATAAACAGGATAATGAATGGCATTTGTATTGCTTAATAGAAATATTGGTAGTTTATCCTTTAATTTAAGTAAGTACTCTATGTTTGGTTTTGGATAATAACCAATTACCTGATTCCATGCAAATTCTATTTGTTGGTCGGTAAGTTTTATGCCGGTTATTTCTCTTAGGTATTTATAAAATTCTTTAGGAGAAATTTTACCTGTTTCAAGCAAATCAAAAATTTTAGTTTGTGAGACTAAAGTATAGTATTCATTAAAACTATTTAACCCCAAATCTTTAAATGCTTGTTCTGTACGTTCAGGATAGATGTTTAATACCACATTACCCAAATCAAATATTATGGTCGAGAACTGCAAATTCTTTTTCATATTTCAAACATACATATTTATTATTGTTTTACAATTTTAGCAATAATTTTTATCTCTGTAGCTTATTTGTAATTTTGCAATTCTTGTATTTGTGTCAAAGTATAAACTTGTAATGATTGTAAAAACATTTAAAAAAGACAAAAATAAATTATTCCCGACTCCAATACCTCAACAAACTGCGTATTGGTCGAACCTAAAGCAGAAATTAGGTAACACTCCAATTGCAATTGAATTTAATACCGATAAAGATTATTCTATCCTAAATTCAGATAATAGCAAGATTAATGATATTCTTATAATATTACAGCATATCGATAATAATTACCTTTATGCTTATGTTCCTTATGGACCTGTTTATGAGCCCTATGATGAGGTACAAGGTAAGTTTTTGGAAGAGTTGTCAGAATGTATTCGTTCATATTTGCCAAGCAATTGTTTAACAATAAGATATGATTTGTGTTGGGAGTCTCCTTGGGCAAAAGATTCTGATTGTTTCGATCACAATGGCTTTTGGAAAGGTGAACCAAATATTGATTCTATGGAGCTAAGACTTAATTTTAATACTGTAAAATGGAATTTAAGAAAATCGTATTTTAACATCTTGCCATCAAATACCGTGCTTGTCAATTTATTACCATCCGAAAATGACATATTAATGAATATGAAGCCTAAAACCCGGTACAATATTCGACTAGCAGGGCGCAAAAATGTCATTGTTAAAACCTTAGGTATAGCAGAAATTGATATTTGGTATGAGTTGTATAAAGAAACTGCAATCAGGAATAATATTTATCTTAATGATATAAATTACTTTAAAGCTGTATTGACAGCCCGAGCAAATGATTCATTGTCTCCTGCCGAGGTATTACTTTTAGTCGCCGAAGTTAATAATACACCATTATCTGCAATGTTTCTTATAATTACCGGAAATCGAGGATCGTATCTTTATGGAGCATCTTCTAATCTAAATCGAAACTATATGGCTAGTTATGCTTTACAGTGGGAAGCGATAAGAATATGTAAGCAGAGAGCTTGCATAGAATACGATATGTTTGGTGTAGCTCCTAATCCTGATCCAAGTCATCCAATGTATGGATTATACAAATTTAAGACCGGATTTGGAGGAGATATTTTTCATAGAATGGGTTGTTGGGATTATCCCATTTTGCATGAAGAGTACGAGATCTTCCGTGCTCAAGAAATTTGCAGTAAGGGTTTCCATGTATAATCATTGGTAAGTTTTGCAATTATTGTTTGGTGCAAAACTATGCTTATTTATTCTGCCTGACTGCTTTAAAACCATCAGTAGTATTAGCCAGTATGAGTTAACTTAACAAAAAATAATATAGAGTTAGTTAACGGATTACTTTACTCTACCTCATATCTTCTGCAAATACTATTTCTATTAATAACTTAGTTTAAGCAGGCTTATATATTATTTAGTTTTAAATAAAACCGAGTATATTATATATATTAATAGTTGAAAAAATTATTATTAAAACTATAATGTAGATATTTAAAATAGTATTTATGACTATAAGCAATGTAATATAAAGTAGAATATGTGAAATGATTTAAAAAAGTAAAAAGATAATGAGAAAAGAGTTTGAAAAAAAACTAAAAAGCAACTTGAAAGTAGATAAAAGTTTAATTAAGTATAAAAAGGATTTAACCCGTATTATTCATGCACAACAATTTTAAATTAATAAAATTTGCATTTGACAGAACAGCTTCATAATTTGAAAATGTTAGTGATAATATTTACAAATTATTGCATTTCCATGAATAAAAATA
>JAQVOJ010000039.1:22973-25344 GCA_028702675.1 Bacteroidales bacterium | reverse complement strand
CAATAATTTGTTGTGATTTTATCGTAAGTTAATGATTATCAAGGTTTTTGCCAAGTATTTTATTGCAAAGTTATTAACATTATCACCTGAATATCAACACATTAAAGTTTTGTCATGTACTAAGTAATAATACATAATAGGATTAAATTTTAATGAAGATAATATATACTTATCATTACAATTTTATTCTACTACATTTGTAATGAAAAAAACATAGATAGTTTTATATGAAATTCACAGAATTAAAACTAAATAATAAAATCCTCGAAGCCATTGATTATATGGGTTTTGAAGAAACAACTCCAATTCAAGAAAAAAGCATTCCTTCTATTTTAAATGGGCAAGATTTAATAGCCTGTGCACAAACAGGTACAGGAAAAACAGCAGCTTTTGTTATTCCAATTCTGCATAAAATAATAATAAATAAACCAATTGGGATTAATACCTTAATAATTGTTCCTACACGAGAATTAGCATTGCAGATAGACCAACAAATTGAAGGTTTCGCATATTTTGTATCGGTTGGTTCAATAGCAATATATGGAGGTGGCGACGGTCAGGACTGGGAGACTCAAAAAGATGCCTTAAAAAAAGGAGTAAATATTGTTGTTGCTACTCCGGGTAAACTATTATCACATCTAAAACAAAATTATGTTGATTTTAGTAAAATAGAACATCTAATCCTTGATGAAGCCGACAGAATGCTCGACATGGGATTTTACGAAGACATAAGACAAATAATTTCGTATCTTCCTAAAAATCGACAAACATTATTGTTTAGTGCCACTATGCCCAAAAGCATTGAAAATTTAGCGAACAGCATATTAATCAATCCTGCGAAATTTAGTCTTAATTTATCGAAACCAGCTTCTGGTGTAAAGCAAACAGCCTATTACTGTTACGAGAATCAAAAAATAAAACTTTTAATCCATATCTTAAATTTACATCCCGATTTTGATAGTATTTTAATATTTACAAGCACAAAAGCCAATGTAAGTAATATTGTGTCAAATTTGAGACAAAAAGGGATTTACTCACAGGGCATTTCTTCAAATTTAAATCAAGATGAGAGAGAAGAAATCTTACGTAAATTCAGAGCAAGACGAATAAGTGTTTTAGTTGCTACAGATGTAATGAGTAGAGGAATAGACGTTAAAGAAATAAATATGGTGGTAAATTATGATGTTCCTGAAGATGCCGAAGATTATGTTCATCGCGTTGGGAGAACTGCAAGACTTGAAACTATTGGTGAGGCGATTACACTCGTAAATACTGAAGATATTCAGAAAATAAGAAAAATTGAAGCTTTAATTGAAAGTAAAATTCCTAAAGAATATACCCCCGTCGAGATTGGAAAAGCTCCAAATATTGATGAATACTCTAACACGAACAGAAAAAAAGGCAAAAAGCCTTTTCGTAATAAATTTAGAAACAAAAAACACAATAAGCACTCAAATAGGAAGGAATCAAACTAAAAATTTGTATTTGTAAACGATTAATAAAAATTAACTTATGACTGCTAAAGGCTGCTTTATGCAATCATAAAAACATAATTTTTATTTACCATTTATTGATAAAACCTTCAGATTCTATATACTTGTGCTACCCCAAACTCTATTGATATACTAAATAAAATCTTAAATATTTAAATCACATAATAATTGATTAATTTTTGTTTATCTTAAGAAATTGTTAATTTTGCATTTAAATAAACCAAAAATTAAAAATATGAAAGTAGTAAAATTATTATCTTTATTATTTGTAGCAGCGTTCATTTTTAGCGCATGCAACAACGAAACTGCTGAACCCACAATTAATTGGGATGGCAATTTGTCGAAAACTATGGATTTTGCTTTAGAAACAGAATATCTAATTGACCTTGATGTTGCTGTAAATGCAGAAGCCGGAATTAAAAGTTTTGTAATTAACAAGTATGTTTACGAAGGCGAAGATTATTCAACTGTTGAAATTACAGGACCAGCAGGTTATGTTGATGAAATTGATTACACTTACAACTTTACTTATACAGTTGATGAAACTGATTTCCCTGCAGGTGTAACTCAAATTGTTTTCGAATTTGAAGTAATCGACAACGAAGACCGTGCTGTAACAAAAGAATTCACAGTATTTAATACCGATTATTACACACTTACCTTTGATGTTAAAGATGCATCCGGTAACGATGTAGCTGATGCTATTGTAACTTTTAATGGTGTTGAATATGACGCTGGAGAATACGTTATCGATTTCGTAGAACCAGGAACATACGACTATTCTGTAGCAAAAGACGGATACGAAACAGTAAGCGTTACTGATTATGAAGTAACTGAAAATGCAACTATTGAGGTAGAATTAATCCAACTATTATCTG
>JAQVOJ010000039.1:0-22873 GCA_028702675.1 Bacteroidales bacterium | reverse complement strand
ATGTCAGCATGTAAAGAAAACCCGATTGACTCTCCTGTTAATAATAGTATTGTTTCATACAACGGTATTGTAAACGGAGATTTTGAAGAATGGGAGATAAAAACACAAGGAGAAGCCGAATTTGATTCACCAAGCGGTAATTTTTGGGCTTCACTCAACACATTAAAATTTCTAGGAGCACCTGAAACCGCCCAAAAAACCACAGACGTATATTCCGGCAATTTTGCATTAAAATTAGAAGCTATGGCATGGGGTGAAGATTGGGTATTACAGGGAATAATGGTAGCAGGATATTTTGATGTGGATGCAAATATTGGCGAAAATCTAATACAGGGTAAACCTATTGATACACTCCCCGATTATTTTTCACTTTACTATAAGTATTTGCCTGCAACAAACGATACTGCAATAGTTGTTTCTTACTTAACTAAATTCAATGAGCAAACAATGAAGAGAGATACAGTTGCTGTTGCACAAACCGAAATTAGAGAACAGGCAACAAATTATACATATCTTGAGTTACCATACGAAATAAATATCCCTGAAATAATTCCTGATACTATTTTAATTGTTCTTTTAACAAGCATTTCGGGCGAAACTATGAACGCTCACAATGGAAGTACTTTGTATATTGATGAAGTAAAAACAGGGTTTAACAATCAATGAAAGACATATTAGTTACGATATTAATATTTACAGGTTTAAACCTATACTCTCAATCGGTGGAATTGTTCTCTGGAATTAATTACGGCGGCGCTTTACCTTCTGAGAAGCTTGAAAACTCAAAAGGTAGTGGCTGCTTAGGATTATCGTTAGGAACAGGAATAAATTTTGAAATTTCTAAAAAATTTATGTTTTCTCCTTCGTTAAGTTATGAGCTAAGGCGTTTTAAATATACATCCCAAGAACATAACGACACTGTTGTAAGTGTTGATATGTTTGGTTCACCAGCTTCATTACCAACTTACTACACAGCCTTTGTTTCGGGCAAACCATTATTACATTATGCTACATTAAACTTGCCTATTAAATTGTACTACAATGAAAAAATGAGTTTAAACTTTGGTATATATTATGGTTTTGCTTTTGTCGGAAAAGACATTACGGAGGTACTAGTTCAAATTGGTGAAGGCGGTGTAATAGATGATCAATATATTGAGCAAGATAACTGGGATAAAATTAATAGACATGAAATAGGACTAAGCCTTGGAGGATCATACAGTATTTCGGAGAGAATCGATATTACTTAAGAGCACATAGAAGTTTAACTCCATTCTACGATGAGAATCATATAAAAAATTCCGATGGGCAAAATGTAAACTTTTATTCCACCGGCGTTCAGCTTACAATAAATTATCAAATTCCTCATAGAATGGGATAATCGGATTTTTACCCGGTTGCAAAGGCAAATATTCGATATAAATATTCCTCATAGCTTGCATCATATTTTTACGTGAACTTGGAAAAGATTTTACAATTTGTTCAATTACCATTTTTGCTTTAATTCTTTGAGTTTTATCCTCGTAAGGGCAAGCTGTATTATTTAAGGGATAAGCATTGATTCGAGAATATTCAAGAATTTCGGTTTCTTCAAAATCAATCAAAGGTCTGATAAGCTGCATATCGCCATCAAACATGCTAAGTGTAGCCGGTAATGAACTGATTGTACCATGATAAACCATATTCAGGAATAAAGTTTCTAATGCATCATCGGCATGATGACCTAAAGCAAGTTTATTGCAGTTAAGCTCTTTTCTAAGGCTAAACATGACCTTCCTTCTATGCCAACTGCAATAAAAACATACCGATTTTTTGGGTCTGTGTTCAATGTCAATTTCTTTTTTGATTATATGTAAATTAACACCAAGATTTTTGCAAAACTCTTTAAGATAATTTTGATCTATTTTGTAAGGCACTTCTTCGATATCAACAAAAACAGCTTCTAATTGATATTTTTCTTTGCTGTATTTACGCCTGTTTGCCAAGCACTGCAACAAACAAAGAGAGTCTTTACCTCCCGAAACTCCCACTAAAATTCTATCACCATTGTTTATTAATTGATAATTACGGATAGTATATCCAAATTTACCATGGAATTTTCTTAAAAATATTTTTTCTTTTTTATCCATAAAACAAAGATACACAGTAGAATTATATCTTCTGTGTATCTAAGAAACAAAAACAATGAAAATAAACTATTTTACTTCAGGAATCTGACCCTTAAATATTGGCATTTTAACGACTTCGGCTTTAAGTTTTTTATTTCTCACTTCGATAAATATTTCTGTTCCATCTTTCCAAAAACCTTTAGCCAAATATGCCATTCCGATACCTTGTTTCATCATGGGCGACATAGTACCGCTTGAAACTTCACCAATTTCGTTACCTTCTGCATCCAATACTTTATAGTGTTGGCGGGGAATTCCTCGATCTACTAATACAAAACCTTTAAGTCTTTTTTCAACTCCGTCGGTTTTTAATTTTTCGTGATATGGTCTATTAATGAAATCATTTCCATCAACAAATTTAGTAATCCATCCAAGACCTGCTTCAATTGGCGATGTGGTATCATTAATATCATTTCCGTATAGGCAAAATCCCATTTCGAGACGTAATGTATCACGAGCAGCTAAACCTACCGGCATTCCGTCAAACTCTTTAATAGCATCCATTACTGCATTCCATAGTTTGTCTGCATCAGCATTGTAAGCATAAATTTCACAACCTCCTGCTCCGGTATAACCTGTAGTGCTAAAAATAACTTTATCGATACCTGCAAACGAGATTTCTTTTACAGTATAATATTCCATATCTATTACAGAATCATCTGTAAGTTTTTGCATTGCTTTAAGAGCATAAGGTCCTTGAACGGCAAGCTGGCAAATCTCATCAGAATTATTTGACAACTCTTTTCCAATTTCTAAGCCCATTTCTTCAGCATTTTTAACACACCAATTCCAGTCTTTTTCGATATTAGCAGCATTTACTACAAGTAAATATTTTTCGTTTGTAAATCGATATACTAGAAGATCGTCAACAATGCCACCTTTAGTATTTGGCAAACAAGAATATTGAATTTTGCCATCATTTAATGCTTTAACATCGTTAGAAGTAATTTTTTGAATAAAACCTTCGGCTTTTGGTCCATTTACCCAAAACTCACCCATGTGGCTTACATCAAATACTCCGATTTTTTCGCGACAAGTAGCATGTTCCTGATTAATACCTACATATTCAATAGGCATATTATAACCTGCAAAAGGCACCATTCTAGCTCCTAATGCTTCGTGAAATTTTGTGAAAGCTGTACTTTTCATTATTATAAATATTTTTAACGTTAACTATCAGTTTAGCAAATGTAAGAATAATAAAACAAAAACAGACTGATATTTTACAATGTTTTATAATACTAATGAACCAATCTGATTAACGAGTAATGCAACTACATAAGCTAATGCTGTGGTATATACAATAGTAAAAGCAGCCCATTTAAAAGTACCCGATTCTTTCCAAATTGCAGCTACAACACCAATACACGGGAAATACAACAAAATAAACATAAGGAAAGCAAAAGCATTAACACTATTAATAACAGGTTGTCCTTTAAGTTCACCACTTGAATGCACTTCGGAACGAAGCTTTTGAGGTAATCCTGCATTTTCGCTAATGTCATCGGTTTCGGCTTGATATAATACTCCCATAGTGCTTACGACAATTTCTTTTCCTGCAATACCTGTTATTATGCTTACACTCATTTTCCAATCGAAACCCAGTGGATTCATTACAGGTTGAATAAAGTTACCTAATCTTCCTATATATGAATTAGCCTGATGTTCAGCCTCTTTTGACAATTCTAATTCGTTAATTTCTTTTGAGTTTTTAGCATTAGCAATTAAATCATCATAATTTTTACTATACTCTACATTTTGTGGAAAATATCCTAATAACCAAATTACTACAGATGCTACCAAAATGATACCACCAATCTTTTTTAAATATTCTCTCCCTCTAACCCATGTGTAATGCAAAAGCAGTTTTGCACTAGGTTTACGATAAGGAGGTAATTGCATTACATAAGGTATTTCTTTTTTTCTAAAAATAGTTTTATTAAAAATAAAACCCATTATAATAGCAAACACAACACCAATTGCATACAGTAGAAACAACATCAAAGTTGGTTGATTAGGGAAAAATGCAGAAATAAAAAGAACATAAACTGGTAATCTTGCACTACACGACATAAACGGAACTATAAGCATTGTTAATAGTCTATTTCTTCTGTCGTCAAGCATATTTGTAGCCATAACTGCGGGAACAGTACAACCAAATCCCATTATCATTGGGATAAAAGATTTTCCGTGTAAGCCAATTTTGTGCATATATTTATCCATAAGGAATGCACCTCTCGACAAGTAGCCTGTATTTTCTAATATTCCGAGAAAGAAAAACAAAATGAAGATATTAGGCAAGAATATCAACACCCCTCCTACACCATCAATAGCACCATTTACAATAAGGCTACGCCAAAAACCTTCAGCCATATTATTCTCCACAAAATTACCTAAAACAGCAATACCGTTTTCGAGCCATTGCATGGGGTACTTTCCTAATTCAAAAGTTGCATAAAAAGTTATAATTATAAAAAATAAAAATATTGGAATACCCCAAATTCTATGAGTAAATAAGTTATCAAGAAACTCTTCTTTTTTCTGAACCGACTTAGCGCCTAATACTTGAATTGTTTCCTTAAGTCCACCTTTTACAAATGCTCGGCGAGCATCATTAATAAAATCTAAAATATTAGCGCCATGCAAGTTTTCTAAACGGCGAATTTCTCTACCTACAGAACAATCTTTATCGTTACAAACATTTAAGGACTTAACTTGCTCCATGATTACCGGATCGCTTTCTAACAAACGTATCGCAGCATATCGTGGACATACTTTACAGATAAACTCCTCAGATTCTCGTAGTTGTGTTTCAATCTTTTCGATGCTACGCTCCAATTCAAATCCGTAATTAATACGAATATGTCTTACAAAAGGCTCGGCATTATGATGTATATTTAATAAGGTCTTTAATATTTTATCTTGATCTTCCTTAAACTTATTATCACAAAAACTTACAGGCAAAATTGGAACTCCCAGCATTTTACCGAGCATATCAAAATCAAGAAATCTATTTTTTGCTTTAAGCTTACCTAAACCGGTTATTATAAGCATTAGCTTAACATCTAAGTCGATAAATTGAGTAGCGAGAAACAAATCTTCTTCTAGAGATTCGGCATCAATTGTTCCAATAATTAAATCAGGGTAATTATGAATAATCTCCTTCTTTGTTTCAATTTGATTTGGGTCAGAACCACTTAAATTATTAATATCCGGAAAATGCTTAATGTTGATGGCATGATCTAAATACGAGGTTTTGCATAGAGTATTTTCTCTAAAATTGCAATCAAATATTTTTTCGAGAACGGTAATATTACCAAAACTATAAACCGGAACTACATCGGTTTCTAATGCCATTTTACCGGCAAAATTCTCATCATTTTTGCTTACTACTACAATAAAACCTGCAAGGTCTTTGGGTATTGTACGTTTTCTAATGTGTCCGTTTATTGTTAAAACTATGTTTTCTTCATCAACTTCTCTAATTCTTACTGTTGACTCAGGCTTTAATCCAAAATCGAGCATACGCCTACGCACCCCCCAATGCCCGTGTAATCCTGCTACTACATAAACTTCTCCAATATTTGCTTCATTCAAAAACATAATTGCTACAAATTTATAATTATTCTAAATTGCTACAACTAAAAAACAAAGTAATTCTACAAACAGTCATTGAAATTTCTTAACATTCAAGTGTATATTAATAAAACTAATAGTACTCATTAGTACTAAACAAATACATGCAATCACAAATATTGGCATTAGCCCTGAGTCTGTAGCATTATAACCTAACAATGTCAATTTTTGATGATAAAAGTTCCGCATAAACAATAATGGGACAAATGATAAAAGAGTAATTGAGGCATAGAAAACAAAAGATATCCAATAATATGGTTTTGCAATTTGCTTAATACTATATCCGATAATTTTAAGTTTAATGATATGCATTTTATTTCTTTGCAATAATAACAAAACAGCTGTAAGCATAAGCCAAAACGCCAATACAGTTATTATCAATCCTATGCTTAAAATTATACTAATAATAATTCTTAAAAACATAAGAGCTTTAGAATTACTGAGTTCACTCTTATTTACATCGTAATTGTTTTGGTTAAAATACGAAAACAATTCGGGGTCAGAAGGATCGCTGGCAACAACAATAAGTCTGCTGGGGTCTGGTGTTTTATCAACTCCAAAATTTTTGTTACCCCATTTAACAAATTCTTCGGGTACAAGAATAGTATTAATACGGTCGGAAAAACCAACAATTCTGGCAGTAAACTCTTTTGATTTACCTTTGCCGGATATTTTTACACTAAACGAAACAAGTGAGGCGCTTTTTTCGCTAACCTGAGGCAAGTTTTGGGTAGTAGCAAATCCAAAATTATAAAGGTTTAAGTATGTTTTCGGAACAATTACAGGGATAAAATCATTTTCAGAATTCCAGTTCCAATTTTTATAATTAACATCAATATATTGAGCAGGTACAGCTTCGAAAAACAATTCGGAATAAAAACCTGAAAGTATAGATTCTCTGTCGGTATAAGCACTAACCTTAAAAGTGCAATGACTAAATGGAGCAATCTCACTAATAAAAGATTTTTGCAACATTTCTTCAATTTCGGTAGAACTAAAAGCTGGTTTATCCTGTTTACTTACTCCTGACTGCTGATAAGTATCATTTAACATGATTTTTTTGCTTAAAATCATATACTCATCTTTCCAAAAGCCTTCTTTATCATCAAATACAGGACTAACATCCATATAAAACATCATGGCACAAAGCATAATAACTAAGCCCAAAAAGCCGCCAAGAAAAGCTCCGACTAATTGCAAAGGTTTAAGTTCGGTTTTAATTAATTTCCAAAGCATCACAGAATCAATGTTTTATCAAATTTTAAATTATAGTGGTTTCCCAAGCTTGTAATAATTATGCCAGCGTTTTGGATATCGGCTTCTTGTTTTATCAACTCCCATGCCGATTGAATATTTTTCTCGTCTAAGTGACTAAATGGTTCGTCAAGCAGAATAAATTCAAAATCTTGACAAAGTGCCCTGATTATTGCTGTTCGTTGTTTTTGCCCATAGCTCAGTGTTTTTGTTTTTTGTTTATAAAAGCTTTGCATACCCAAGCTTACAGCCATGTCTTCGATTTGAGATTCCGTTTTAAACTTAGTTAAACGATTTTTTAACTGAATATTTTCAAAAAAATTTAATTCGTCAAAAAGAAATAAACCTTGTGGTACTATTGCAAGTTTTTGTTTTCTTAAATTTAGCAAATCGGTTTGTGATAATGATTTTATATCATCACTATTAATAATAACATTACCTTCGTAATCTTTACGCAAACCGTAAATACAATGTAACAAAGTGGTCTTTCCTTTTCCCGACTCTGCCGACACCAAATATGTATTATCCGAATTAAAAGAATTATCCCTTCCCCAAACTTCGGAACGACTAATATCTGTTTCTTTAAGTGGGAAAGGGATAAGTCCCTGTATTTCAATTATCATACTATTTTTCTTCTTCTACTTCTTCTTCAAACTCCTCAAAGAACTCTTCCCATTCTTCATCGGTCATTTCTTCATAAGAATCATCATAGTCTTCCCAGTCTTCGTCCCAATCTTCTTCATAATTATACTCGTCTTCCCATGATTGACTTCTGCCAAATAATTCGTCAAGCAAACCAAACTCCTCAAGATTTTTTATCACTTTATTCCAATCTGCTTCTTGTACACTCTCGTTAAATCTAAGTTTAAGAGTCATTATCCATTCACTTTTACCAGCATCAAAATGTATATGTCCGTAATTTTCAGAAATTTCAATACCAATAAGTTTTTCAATCATGGAAATACTTTCGGCATCAGTTACATCTTCGGCAACATTACTGCTAATCCAGAAGTTTACATCTTTACAATTTTTGCTAAATTCTTTAAAATCTTTATTACCTGCAATACTTTCATCCTTTTTAAGATTAAACAAGCGGAATAATTCTTTTTCCAAATCAGTATTATACCCCTCGGCTATTGCAACAAATAGCAATAAATCTTTACTATATCCTATAATCACATCATTATCAGGCATTGTATATTTAATACCATCCTTTTCTTCCATCTCAAGCTCAAATTCCAATTCTTTGGATAATAATTCAAGGTTTTCTTCAAAAACTTTTTGTTTAATACCGATATTAGCTGCTACTAAAATATCTTTATCGTTTGAATATCCATAAACATACATATCTTTATTAAGTAGCATACCCGATTTTGTAGGATCTTCCATAACATCCTGTAACAAATCGTAAAGTTTTTCACTTATCTGCTTTACCTCTTCCATCATCTCTTCATAATCTTCATTCTCTTTAAGCATATCGGTATTTTTAGCAAAATCGTGTTGCGATCCATCTACCATTAATACTGCAAAAGTTTCTTTTGGAATGTGGTTAATTTTGTCTGATGTCTTTGAACAAGACCACAAAAAAGCTGCTGCTATCAGCAATGCCAGAATAATTGTAAGCTGTCTTTTCATAATTTAATATTTTATTGGTTTTAATACAATAAAAATAGAAAGTATTAAACAATTATGCAAACTAAAAATAAAATTTATTTTTTGGTACTATGTATTGCATAGTATTTAATTAAATTTATATCTTTGCAAAGCAAATTACAAAAAAGCAGTTTTATGAATACAGAAAAAAGCAAGGCACAGATGCGAAAGGGAATATTAGAGTACTGCATTTTACTTTTACTTGAAGAAAATGAGGCTTATGTTTCCGATATCATTGAGCAACTTAAAAAATCGAAATTAATAATAGTAGAAGGCACACTTTATCCATTGCTAACGCGATTAAAGAATGCCAATTATTTAAGTTATAGATGGGAAGAATCGCGACAAGGACCACCTCGCAAATACTATGCTATAACGGATACAGGTAGAGGTTTTTTAAAGGAACTTGATAAATCATGGGAAGAACTGGTTAACTCAATCAAAAATATAAAAACAATAAAAACAGGAAACGATGAAAAAAACAGTTAGTATCAATCTACAAGGTATAATTTTCAATATTGATGAAGATGCGTATCAATTGTTATCTTCATATCTTGAAAAATTAGAAAAGCACTTTGGCAACAACGAAGAAAGTTCAGAAATTATTAAGGATATTGAAGCTCGTATTGCTGAATTATTTAACGAAAAGCTATCGCAACATCGTCAAGTAATAAATATTGATGACGTAAAACATACAATAAGTATTCTTGGTGAGGCTAATGATATTATTGATGGTGACATTGAATACGAGAATGATAATGGAAATGATGATGACAATAAAGAAGCACAAAAAGAAAAAGCTCGTAAAAAACTTTTTAGAGATACTGAAAATAGAATTGCCGGAGGTGTATGCTCAGGTTTGGCGGCTTATTCTGGAATAAACTTATTTGCTATTCGCAGCATTTTTGTAATCTTGTTTTTAATATCGGCAGGTACATTTTTTCTATTATATATTTTATTATGGATTGTGGTTCCAAAACCCAGAACTCGTGCCGAAAAACTTGAAATGCGGGGTAAAAAGGTAACAATAGAAAATATTGAAAAAAATATTAGAGAGGAATATGAAGATATAAAGTCGAATATGAAAGATATTGGTAAGTCTGGATTTCCAGAAAATTTTGAAAGATTGGGAAAAAGTTTTGCCGGTTTTATAAACATATTTTTCAAAGCATTTAAAAAAGTTTTTGGCTTGGGATTAGTTGTTTTTGGGATATTATTTCTTATAAGTTTTGTGTTAGGAATATTTGCTTTCAACTCTCAAACACTTGTTTACGACTGGGCAGGAATTACTATTGTGCCTATTACCGGCATTCTAAAACTATTAGCAGAACCACAAACAATCTATATTTTCTTGATAGCTATTGCAATGGCTATAGGTATCCCATTTATAGTTATGATATACTCAGGAATTTGTATTTTATTAAACATAAAATCTAACAAAATCCTGAATTTAAGTCTTTTTATTTCGTGGATTGTGGGAATACTCTTGTGTGTTGGTATGGGATTTATTATTTCTACTGAATTTATGAGTCATCGCTCTATTACCGACAGCCATCCAATAATCTGTAATTCTGCAAGTTGCGACACTATATATATATCGGCAAACGATAATAAAACCACTGATTTAGATATTGAAGATTTAATATTTGAAGAAATAAGCTTGTATCGTGAAAATGAAGCAATACAAGCATTAGGAGAAATTGAAATTGAAATAAAACAAACTAAAGATACTGTATTTTTAATAGAAGTAATAAAGTCAAGCAGAGGTAATAATAATTCATTGGCTAGCGAAAATGCAAAAAGACTTATCTATGATTTTAGTATTGAGAATAATTATATTGTTTTCAATAAATATTTTCACTTGCCAAAGGACTTCAAAATTAGAGGACAAGAAGTTGAAATAACTATTTATATACCAAACAATAAATACATCTATATCGACGAATCAATCGATAGTTTAATTGATGATACTGATAATATAAATAATATTGACGAAGATAACATGGCCGGATATTTATGGAAAATGACAAATAATGGTTTGGTTTTGCCACAGAATATTCGCTAAATATCTTCAATCAAATTACTGAAAGCCTGCCATAATTTATCTTTTGGCAGGCTTGCTTTTAGGCAAATACTTTCATTCTTCACAGGGTGTACAAATTCTAATTTATATGCATGTAAACTAATTCCTCCGTCGGGGTTTGAACGTGGAAATGAATATTTTAAATCACCTTTTATAGGAGAGCCGATATTTGCCAATTGCACACGTATTTGATGATGTCTGCCGGTATGTAGTTTTACTTTTAATAAATAATAATTATCTGATTGAGCAATTAGTTCATAATCAAGAATTGCTTCTTTTGCATTTTCACGATTTTTATTGCATACAAAAGACATATTTCTTTTTGAATCCCTAATTAAATAATCCTTTAAGCTAGCTTTTGTATATGGTGGTGCAGCTTTTACAATTGCGAGGTAATATTTATTCACTTTTTTATCGCGAAACAAAGCATTTACTCGTGATAAAGCCTTTCCTGTTTTAGCAAAAAGCACAATACCACTAACAGGTCGGTCAAGCCTATGAGTAACCCCGACAAAGACATTTCCATGTTTATTGTATTTTTTTTTCAAATAATCTTTAAGAGCATCCGCTAAACAAGCATCGCCTGTAATATCACCTTGAACTAGTTGTCCGACTTGTTTATTTATAGCAATCAGATGATTATCTTCGTAAATGATATTTTCTTCAAGAATCTTCAAGGTTTACGATATACAAAAAATTTGAAATCTATTAGTATTGCTCATTATCGTTTGGAAAATCGCAAGAACGGACATCAGCAATATAATTTTTAACTGCCATTTGTATATCATCGCTTAAGTTAAGATATCTTCTTAAAAATCTTGGCGAAAACTCGGTTGTAATTCCAAGCATATCGTGTAACACTAATACCTGTCCGTCAACCTCGTGACCGGCACCAATTCCGATAATGGGAATTTTTATTTCTTTAGAAACTTGTGCAGCAAGTTTAGCGGGCACTTTTTCGAGTACAATACCAAAGCACCCTGATTCTTCGAGTAGATGGGCATCTTCGATTAGCTTTTCGGCTTCTTCTTCTTCTGTTGCTCTTACAACATAAGTTCCAAATTTATGAATACTTTGAGGAGTTAAACCTAAGTGTCCCATTACAGGAATTCCAGCAGATAAGATTCTTTTAATACTATCTTCAACTTCGGAACCTCCCTCGATCTTTATAGCACTTGAACCTGTTTCTTTCATTATTCTGATAGCAGACTGCAAAGCTTTTTTACTGTTTCCTTGATAAGTTCCAAATGGTAAATCGACAACCACCAAAGCTCGTTTTACTGCTCTTACAACACTACTAGCATGATAAATCATCTCGTCAAGAGTAATAGGAAGCGTACTGTCGTATCCAGCCATTACATTTGAAGCAGAATCTCCAACTAATATTACATCTATTCCTGCTGCATCTAATAAACGTGCCATACTATAATCGTAAGCAGTAAGCATTGCAATTTTCTCTTGCTTCAATTTCATGGCTTGAAGTACGTGGGTTGTTATTTTTCTAACTTGTTGATGTAAGGACATAATAAATTTTAATTTTAAATATAGTGCAATATTAACTATTTTTGTTGGTTATATGCAAAAACAAATTTTAATGAAAAATAGTATTCTTTTACTTATCTCGGGATTGGTTTTATTGATTACTTCATGTAGCACAGAAGTTAACATTAATGATGATTGGCAAGCTATACCGGTAGTTTACGGTATTTTAGACAAAAATAGTACTGAACACTTTATTAAGGTTAATAAAGCTTTTTTAGGCGATATGCCCGCGTCAGAAATGGCTCAATATAGCGATTCACTTTTTTATAATAATGTAGATGTAAAATTGTATCGTAAGCTTTCAAATACCGAAAGACAATATGTGTGTAGCTTTTTACCTACCGATGATTACCCAAAAGAAGATGGTTTTTTTACAAACGACAGAAACACAGTTTTCAAAGCTTCAAATGTTGAATTAGAAGCTTCGTATGGAGGTAACTTGTATAATTATCAGTTAGAGGTGTATGTTGGCGATATTGATAAAACTGTTACAGCTGAAACTGAACTCATAACGGGTACTTATATTTCAACTCCTAACAGTTCTGCACCAAGTATTAGTATTCATAGTTACAATAACGATTTTTATTATACTTACGAAACAGGGACAAACGCTAAAGTATTTCAAATGACAATATTATTTAATTACTTAGAAGTTACTGCAGGAGATACAATTGAAAAAAGTATTGTATGGCCACAACCAGCAAAAGTTATTAATGTAGGCAATTCAAGCGTTACGGTACAAGGTACTTTTGGAATAATGGCTTTTTACAATCTTTTAATGAGTAATATACCTAAAAATGAAAATGTTGAAAGAATAGTAAAGATGCCCAACAGTATTGAATTTCATTTAACTGCCGGCGATGATAATTTTAATACTTATATGCAAATTAGTGCTCCTCCAACAGGGCTTGCTCAATCAAAACCTTTATTTACAAATATTAATAACGGGATTGGTTTGTTTGCCTCTAATATTAATGTTTTAAAAACTCACAAATTAAGTGAAATTACACTTGACACCTTACATAGAGGGATGTACACAAGTGATTTAAACTTTGTAGAAAAAAACCATCCTTATTACTCACAAACATCTAATAATTAGATAATTAGCTGCTTTGAGTTCCTCTTAATAAATATTTATACCAAATAAACAGAGTAAATAGAGTTTGATTACTTTAGTACCGCTAATTGTTTGGTCTATAATGGTAAGCAAAACTGTGTATCGAACATATCGAGTTACAATAACCACCGGCTTAACCGACACCAAATGAATCTATAGAACTTTACCGAATTTCTGCTCCAATTTCCCTAACATAAGCATCAATAAGCTTTTTCATAATCTTATCTATCTGCTTATCTGTCATGGTTTTATTCTCATCTTGCAGAATATACATTATCGCATACGATTTTTTTCCTTCGGGCAAATTTTTACCTTCATATACATCGAACAAACGTATCTCTTTCAAAAAATTTCTTTCGGCTTTTTCTGCTATATCTTTAAGCTGTTTATAGCTAATATCTCTATCTATTAGTAAAGCTAAATCTCTTCTTACTCTCGGAAATTTTGTTAAAGCTTTATATTCTACATTAATATTCTTAGCAAACTGAATTACTTGTTCCCACAAAATATCAGCAAAGAACACATCTTGCTCTATATCTGTAAGTTGCAACAAACTTTTAGATACTTTACCAAATACTGCAATTAATTTGTTATTACAATAATAGTTAAGACCATATTCAAATCTAAAATCTGTTGTTTCTTCTATCTCAATAATAGAGAGTTCTATTCCAAACCTTTTGAGCAACAATTCTACAAACGATTTTATTTGAAACAAATCAACGTTTTTTTCTTCTAAAGCCCAATTTATTTCATTCTGTGTGCCGGTAATCCATATTCCTAATCTCTGTTTTTCCTCATACGAATTCGCATTGTTAATAGTAAATTCAGAGGTTTTTTTTCGGTAAATATTTCCAAATTCAAAAAACTTAGCACTTGTTTGTTGATGTTTAATATTTCGGCAAATGCTTTCTAAGCCACCGAAAACTAAATCAGCTCGCATGCAATTATAATCGTTGCTTAAGGGATTAAATAAATCAACAATCAAATTATCATATTCAGTATCTTTATAATAATCTCGTTTTGTAATACTCGTACACATAATTTCAGAAAATCCTTTACCATTTAGCACTAATGAAGCTGTGTCAAAGATTTTTTCGTTGTCGGGATATTCAGAGTAGGATAAAGAAGCTCGCAATTGGGCAGGTTCTTCAACATTATTATATCCGTATATTCTTAAAATATCTTCAATAACATCGGCTTCGCGAGTTACATCTACTCTATAAGTAGGAATTTTTACTTTAAGTTCGTTGTTGTCTTCATTTAAGATTAAAATATCAAGACCATTCAATATATTTTTAATAACCTCTTTAGGGATTTGCTTTCCGATAAGCCTATTGATATTATAGTACTTAAGGATAATTTCTGCTTCTTTAATTTTTTGGGGATACACATCCACTATATTAGAGCTAATAGAAGCGTCGGCAAGTTCTTTAATTAACAATGCTGCTCGCTTAAGAGCGTAAGGAGCCATATTAATATCTGCACCTCTTTCGAAACGAAAAGAAGAATCAGTATTAAGTGCATGTAATCGTGCTGTTTTACGAACCGATACAGGATTAAAATAAGCACTTTCGATAAATACAGATTTTGTAGAATCGCTAATACCCGACTCTATACCACCAAAAACACCGGCAATACACATACCTTCGTTTTGGTTACAAATCATTAAATCTGTAGCTGTTAACTTTCTTTCTTCGTTGTCAAGCGTTCTAAACTTAGTACCATCGGGCAGGGTTTTAACAATTATCTTTTTACCTTCAATTTTATCAACATCGAAAGCATGTAATGGATGTCCTGTTTCTATCATCACATAATTAGTGATATCAACGATATTATTGATTGGATTTAAACCAACAGCTTTTAATCGATTTTTCAACCAATCAGGAGAAGATTTTATATTTAAATTATTAAGTGTTACACCCATATATCTGGGGCAAAGTTTTGGGTCGGGTATTTCAACACTTACGGGCAAATCATTATTATCGGGCTTAAACTCTTCAACAGACTTTAGCTTTATTCCGGTTGGTTTTTCTTTACTAAAATAAGCTGCTAAATCTCTTGCAACTCCAATATGAGAAGCTGCATCAATACGGTTTGGTGTAAGATCAATTTCGATAGCAAAATCTTTCTCAATTTTAAAATAATCGGATGCTAAGATTCCTGGTTTTAAATATTCGGGCAATACCATAATACCTTCGTGAGACGTACCCAAACCTATTTCGTCTTCGGCACAAATCATTCCTTCCGAAATCTGTCCACGTATTTTTGCCTTTTTTATTTTAAAGCTATCAGCATTTGTTGGATAAAGGCATGTCCCCACAGTAGCGACAACAACAGATTGTCCGGCAGCTACATTAGGAGCTCCGCATACAATAGGCAAATTTCTTTCTAAACCAATATCAACAGTAGTAATACTAAGCTTATCTGCATCGGGATGTTTTTCGCAAGTTTTTACTTTACCAATAACTAAACCTTCGAGTTCGCCTTCGATACTTGAAAATTTATCAATAGAAGCTACTTCTAAACCTAAGTCGGTTAAAATTACAGCTAATTCTTCAGGACTTTCTTTAAAGTCGATATATTCTTTTAACCAATTGTATGAAATTATCATTTTAATATTTTGTTTGAATAAGTTGCAAAAATAAGAAAAATCATCGCTAAGCAATAGACAAAAAAAATAGCTACATAAAATTTAGGCAGCTATTTTTTTAAAAAATATCAGTTTCTACTTATTGTAAAACAATTACTGCTGCAGGATCAATTACCTGAAATGTAAAAGATTCTATAAGATAGAGTTTTACAGTAGTACTATTATGTGAATCGTAACCGATAGAGAAATCCTGACCTAAAGTAAGTCTAAAGTTACCACTACCTGCTGCTACAATTAAGCCACCTTTAATATTTTTGCTTAAAATTATATTACCACCAATAATATCTTTTAAATGCTTACGTAATGGGTAACCTTTGCTCCTACTATTAATTTTTTGATAAAGTTCGCTACCTGCAACAATATTAAACGGACCTTCTATTCCTTCGTCATTAAACATTATAATACCTTTGTTGATACATTCTGCTATATTTTCGGCATCAGCATTCAACTTAATTGGTTTATGCTCACTTGCTTTGTATAATCCTTCAATATTTGCGGCAGCAAAACCATTATAAATTGCAGTTTCTTCAAAAATCGCAATTTTTTTTGCAGCTTCGTGCAAATTATCCAGATTTATATCTTCGCTTCCGCGTTCGATGTTGTCCAATTCCCAAATGTCTAGTTCGAAAGGAATTCTTGCTTCTACAAGAGGCATTACTTGATGTATTCCATACTGAACTGCTTTTTTGTCTTGATTTGCAGGAATATCTAATCTACCGAGAGAAACCGATGCTGTATCTATACCTTTAGGTCCTTCTACATCAACAAATTTTCTTGCACTTAAAACTGATTTAAGTATATCTGTAGCTTCTTCGTTGATTTCTTCCCAAGCGTGAGCAGAAATCGGGGCAAATGATTGTCTAAGCATATCCATAATATAATCTCCTTATTTTTTATAGTTTACCAATTTTTAAATCTCCACCTGCTGAATGATTGTGTTCATCTTCATCGTCGTGATGATCATGATGAGCAATATCTCCTTCTTTGAAAAGATAGGTTCGTAACTCTTCATCCCAACCGGGCATATTTCTACGCAGCCACTCAAGTGTCATACAAGCATGCTCAATCTCTTCATCTCTATTATGAGCCATAATTTCTTTTAATTGTTCGTCTTTGGTTAAATCTACTCTTTGGTGATACCAATCAACAGCTTCAATCTCTTCTTTTAAACTATTTAATGCTCTCGAAAAATCTCTTGCCTGTGCACTGAGTTCTTCTGCAGGTTCATGATAATTTGACATAATAATTTCTATTTTTAATTAATAATGTTTTCAAAGTCGAAATATAATAAAACTCTCTAAAAATTCAAAAGGCTTATCTACTTTTTAACAAGTTTTTTAACAAAATTGTTTATTAAAATTAGTTAATAATTATAATAAATAACGTATGTCAATTAAATATATAAGGTTTTTGTAATTATATTTCACAAAATAGCAAGCCAAAACGGGCTTTGCTTATTTAATCTAAAACTGTATAGAATCCATAAATTCACTAATTTATAGCGAGTAAATATTAGTGTATTTATATGCCAAAATAATATTTCAACAAGTGTATCGTTAATAATGAATTAATTATAAGATATTTAACTAATAAACAATATGAAATCAGCTACCATTTACCTAAATCTCATTCTAATCTCATTATTAATAATGAGTTTGAGTGCATGCAATTTTTCACCTCGTGAATCTATGCAAATGTCAGAACGCACAATTTCGGTAACAGGAAGTGCCGAGAAAGAGATTATTCCTAATGAAATTTGGTTTTACATTAGTATTAAAGAGTATTACGATGGAGTAAACTACAACGATTATTACTACCACAATAATAATAATATGGGGACAAAAATTAGTATTCAAAAAATTGAACATGCACTGAAAATAGAAATTTCAGAAGCTGGTTTTGATACTACACGTCTGATAACTGATAATTTGAGTAATTATTACAGGTATTACAATACCGATTATTTAAAGAGTAAACAATTTAAGATTAAACTTGACAGTTTGACTGAAGCAGAATATCTGTTGAATACAATAGAAACTAAAGGAATTGATCACATGTATCTTGGTAAAATGGAACATTCGGATATGGAGCTTATCAGACAGGAAGTAAAGAAAGAAGCTTTAATTGCTGCAAAAAATAAGGCAGAATATCTTGTTGAAACAATTGACAAACAGCTTGGCGAAGTAATAAATATTACAGAGATTCCTAACTTTCAGGAAGCATATCCATATTATTACGATTACGATATATATTCTAATGCCTCTGAGCCAATACATGAATCAAATGCAGGCACAAAAACAATAAAAATAAGATACGAAATGCAAGTAATTTTTGAGCTTGAATAAATTATTAGTTTATAATACTCATTACTCCTGCTTATACCATTTTGAGTACATAATATAGCTTTCCGAAATTCGATTGATTTCGTTTCTTACAAGATTTATATCAGCATCTTTAATTTTTTTTGCAGGTACTCCGGCGTAAACGGTTCCACTCTCTACAATTGTACCGGGTGCAACTACTGCTCCGGCAGCAATCACAGAATTTTCGTGAACTACTGCACCATCCATAACAATAGCTCCCATCCCAATTAATACGTTATCATGTAGATTACAACCATGTACAATGGCATTATGAGCAATAGATACATTGTTGCCGATATTAGTCGGAAATTTTTTGTAAGTTGCATGTATTATAGCTCCGTCTTGTATATTAACTTTATTCCCTATTTTTATATAGTGAACATCTCCCCTAATAACTGCATTAAACCATACCGAACATTGACTGCCTATTGTAACATCACCAACTATTGTGCAGTTTTCTGCCAAATAACAATCTTCTCCAATTTTTGGTGTTTTATTATTTACCGTTTTTATTAAAGCCATATTAGTATATTTTATTCTCTAAAATTTTACGAGTTATCTTAGTATTTTAATTATACCACGATAGTGTCCCATTCAAGACTATTGAATTTCCCTTATCGTCATCAGAAATTAAAACAATATCTGCTTTTTGATCATCCAATTCTTTTAGAATAGAAACAGATTCAATTTTCAATTTTTCTCCTTTAGTTGAAATTTCATAGTAATCAATAACATCAGATATTGTATTATTCGAGATATTAATTACACCAACAAAACTACCTAAAATTTCACCATCATCGTAAGCATTTTCGGTATTTTCTACAGATGCAGTAAAAACAATCAAAGGTTCATTTTTTAGGGCTACAGCACCTGAGAAACCTGCTTCAATATCATTTATCGTAGGGAGTTTACATTGCATAATTATAGGTTTTGGCAAATTATTTTTATTTTTAAAATACCAAAGCAATTCTTCATAATTATATTTTAGTATTAAATTATTTTGACGGTTGAAAAGAAAAATATCTTCGTCGTAATATGCCACTCCTTCAATATTTAACTCGCTATTCTGCATAATTGGTAATTTTTTAAGCGAATCGTAAAATTCAGAAATACAATACTTTTCAATAGTTAAATTATTTAAAAGCACTCTAATAAACACATCTCTCTTGGGTGATTTTGATCCGGACCCGAAAATTACAAGCTCTTTTTCATTTATATTTTCTAATGCTTCAAAATCAGGCTTTTGTGATTTTGAAATCCTCCCGTCCACAGTGTAAACCGAATCTATTAACAAAATACTATCTAATATTTCAAACTTTTTGTTTAAAACAAACAAAAAAGGGGAATCGTCTCCAATTACGTAATAATTTCTATCGTATAATGTAATTCCGGAACCACTAGGGATTTTATTTATTTGTAATGATTTTAAATCATCAATTTTAAAATCTTTATTACTACACGACTGAATAATCATCAAAAAAAGGAGTAAAAAGATATAAGAGAAGAGTTTCATATTTTTTATTTGCAAAACTAATAATTATCAAATGTAGTATCTCATAAATAGTTAAATTTATCTGCAATAAAAATGAGCAATAAGCATAAGCTAAATGCAATTAATGGTGCAATTAACCACATTAAAAAAAATCTTTTGACATTAGTATTATGCATAATATTTTTGCGTCCCAATTTTGCCACTCCAATGCCTAAAATTGAGGCTACATTAAGTTGTACTAAAGATGTAGGGATACCTTTAGTAACAGAAGCTAACAACAAAAGGCTTGCCGACACAAAAGATATTACAACAGCTTCAAATTTTCCGAACTGAATAATATCTTTACCTGTATTCTTAACAATTTTATGCCCAAACAAGGAACTCCCAATTCCGAATGCCGGAGCCACAATTAAAGTAGAAAGAATCATTATTAATGTAAAGTTATCATGTACTGAAACCCCTAATTCATTTGCTGTCATTGAAGCAATTGGGCCTGCAGCATTTGCAACATTGTTTGCACCAATTGAGAATGCAACATAGAGTGCTACAACTATCAGAATACAATCATAATAAGGCTTAAGCTTTTCGTTTTGTGCTTCAAATGATTGCAATTTATTCTTTAGTTTTAAACGACAAATAAATTTACCGATGAAGAAACTTATAAAAAAAGCTATTACCGGCAAAATAAACCAAGTAGGAATAATTTCGAATAATAGTTTTTTTGAATTAAATTCGTTTAAATAAATTGCTACTGCTGCTACAGCTAAAACTGTTGATTGGCTGGTTGATTGAGGTATCCCAAACAAATTTGCAATTAATAGCGAAACACCAACCGAAAACAGTATTATTGATACAATCACAAGGGTCATATTGTCTTTATTCAGAATATCTTGCCCAATTGTTGTAGATGTTTGTTTACCGGCAATAATAGCACCTAAAAAAACCATAATTCCAAATAAACCGGGGATTAAGCTTTTCCTAATTGCATTAGCGCCGTACGCAGCCGAAAATGCAGGAGCTGTGCCACTACCTCCCATTGTTATTGCAAAAAAAATTGCAATGATATAAGGTATGAGCAATTGACTATATACTAATGTATTCACGTTTAGTAATTATTAGTAATAAATCTATCATTAATGGTACTCAAATTATATTCAATAGAATCTAAACTTGTTTATTAAAATTCTGAATTTAAAGATAACATTTTCCCAAATAACTAAAAAAGATAAAACTCATACATATAAATAGGCAGTACTGTAGCTTGTTGACGGATTTTTAGGACGGAGCAATTTTGCTGCCAACGGCAGTCTGTCCAAAAACTAAACTGCCTTTTTAAATTTTGTAATAAAAATACAGGTTTTTTCGTAAAAACTGAAATATTTACGATAGTTTCTGTTTTGCTTAAAAACTGCTTATTTGCTCTTGTAAGCTTCCCCAAAAATCGAAATCTTCAAATACCACAAAAACTTAAACAAACCCCTCGCAAAGTACATAGAAAAATTAAAACATTTTACTCAAGTTGTGATGTAGTTCAACCGGGAATACTCGCTGGGTTCCGAATACTTTCGGAATGCAGACCGCTCATATTCCTGTATATTATGGGGCGTTTTTATTTGTTTCTATGTTTAATATCAATTCGTTAGGACTCGGAAAATTGATTGGCAACAGGTCAATTCTAAATGGTAAGTCCATATCTTTCAACTCGTCAATATTCTTGTCTAAAAGTCCATTCTCGCTGCAATAATTAAAAGTTAGCTTTAAATAGCGTCTGATAATCATTAAAGGTAAAAATTGCCCCCTAAAATTCATCCATTCCATTAAATCCTTTTTCCCTTTTGAGCTATTGCAAGTACGGCAAGCAAAAATTAAGTTCTCCGCATCGTCTTTTCCACCAAGCTTTTGAGGGAAAATATGGTCTAAAGCTAGATTTACTGTCGAACCACAATAATTACAAATCTGTCCGGTTTGAAGTTTAATTTTTTCATCGTCAAAAATTGTTCTCATATTCATAGTTCCAGTTTTAAGCCCTTTGAATAATTTTGCTCGAATCATGTAATTAAATGCTCCATATTTATCTTGTTTCTTGTCCACAGCAGTATGAGCCATTGCCAAATTCGAGTATGATAAATAAATCAATTCTCTAACAGTTTCAATTTTTTGTTTTGCCATTTTTTATATTGTCAAATCTTTCTTTTGTCGGTTAACTCTCGCTTGAAAAGAACGACCTAAATTCAAAGTCTTTTTTACAATCCTTAAATTGGCTTTGTCTTTATGGTATTGTCTGAAATCTTCTTTTAATTTTTTGTCTGCAAGCTCATTTGGACCACCATCAATTGTCAAATAATCAATGTTTTTAAAGTCAATATTTTTCAACTCAACAAATCTGTCTACAATTACAGAAAAAGTATTTGGTTGTCGGTGGTCAACATTTAATTCATCATATTTTAATAGTTCTCCTGTTTCTTGGCATTTTGCTTTTCCTTTCTTGGAATAATTGTCAAAATAGGAAAGTTTCACATTTCGTAAATCCTCTTGGATTGCTTGTCTGCAAGCCTCTCTAAACTTAGTAATATCCGTCCTTGGTGGATTAATTCTCTTTGTATAAGAAATCAATTGAGTTGTTTTGTCATTTTTCACTAACTCAAATCCTTTTGTATTATATTTTAGTTTTGCTATCCTAATTCCTTGAAGTCCACAACCAATAAGTTCTTCTGAGTCAGATTGTACTTTAATTAGTTCGTTTAAATACTCAAAGTCCTGTGATGAAATAGATTCTCCAAATTCATAAGCGTTAAGGATTTGCTTAAAAAATCCCAATGCGTCTTTTTTTGTCTTAAAAATCAGTTTCCCTATTTCAATTGGCTTTCTCATCAGTTTTCAATATTTGCAGGATTTTTCTTCAATTTGCCCTAACG
>JAQVOJ010000038.1 GCA_028702675.1 Bacteroidales bacterium | reverse complement strand
AAAAACGAAGGTTTTTGGCATGGTTTTTTGCCTCGAAGAAAAGCAAAAACACATGCCAAAAACATTTTCTGCAAAAGCACTTATTTTATCAATATTTCGGTGCTCTGCACCTCAAACTATAGGTAAGACAATTTCTAAATATGTCAAAAACTCTACACCGCCAAGCAGCAGAGCTGCGAAATATTGATAATCCTAAAATGACAGTTAGGATAAAAGGTACAGAGCACCGAGATATTTTACAAAAATATAAACTACCATTTTAACTTAAACTATCATTTATTTACTCATCCTATTCAATAGTCTTATTATCAATCGATTTGTAGTAAGAATAATACCGTAATGGTTTTTTAGAAAGTATAGTAGAGGTAAGATTTAGTGAATAAGAAGCAGCGAATTTATGCTAAGACATTATTATATTACAGAAAAAAATAATTATTTAGTTTTATATTCCATTAAATTAGTGATTGTTAATATCTTTGCCTATAAATTATTACTATTATGCAATACGATTCTAAATTACAATCATTAGTAGATAATGGTTATACTTTTAATATGAATTATTATTTCAATCAAGGGATGAATTTGTTTAAGAAGTTTATGGGCCCTTATGTGGGTTATACTGCATTGTATTTTGCCATAGTGTTTTTTGCAAGTATAATCCCAATGATAGGAGGTTTAGTATCATTATTTATTCAACCAATTTTAATAGCAGGTTTTTATATTGTGGCTAATGATTTAATGCGTGAGATGCCGATAGATTTTAGTCGTTTTTTTAAGGGTTTTGAATTTTATATTCAATTGATAGCAGCCAATTTAATAGTTTCAATATTTGTTGTATTAGGTATTTTTGCTCTTATAATTCCGGGCATTTATTTTGCCGTAGCATATACTTTTACTCCTTTATTTATCTTGTTCTTAGGATATGATTTTTGGGCAGCTATGGAATGGAGTAGAAAGATTGTAACAAAAAACTTTTGGCCAATATTAGGTTTTGTAATAATAATAGGACTAATAAATATTGCAGGTGCTTTATTTTGCTTTGTTGGATTATTATTTACACTTCCCGCAACTTCTTGTATGATTTATTCTGCATTCGAAGATGTGGTAGGAGGTGCTATACGTAATCCTAAAGAGTAGAGTTCTTCTAACAATTTTTGTGTAATTTCTTCTACAGGACTGGAGTTGTACTGTATGATAATGTCTGCTTGCTTATAGAAAGGTTTACGTTTACGCAATAGTTTATTAATATAAGGCATTAATTCAGAATAAGATACATCTTTAAGTAAAGGGTATTCATCTTTGGAATTGCGAAGTCTGTAATATAGCATAAGAGAAGGTTGCTTTAAATATACCGATATTCCTGCTTGCTTTATTAGTTCTAAATTATTGTTGAAACAAGGTGTGCCACCACCGGTAGCTACTACAATCTCTTTTTCATTGATAATCTCTTTTAAGGCTTGTTGCTCGAATTTTCTAAATTCTTCTTCGTTATTTTTGTCAAAAATATCAGAAATTGTTTTACCTGTTTTTTGTTCAATTAGGTCATCAATATCAAAAAATCTATAATTAATTATTTGTGCAAGAGCCTTGCCAATAGTTGTTTTACCTGCACCCATAAAACCAATAAGAAAAACGCGATCCATAATATTTAAGTTTTCAGAGTTCCAAACTCATTTGTGTAGGTGAGTCGGGATTATTATTCTTGTTGTTATCTTCAACGGTTCCTATATCGGAATTATTATCCGGTATGTCATTATTTTCTTCTTTTATAATTGGTACATCAAATTTAATTGAGCCGGTTTGATAGGTTGTTAATCTTTTGCCTCTGGCTCTGTAGCTTTTTACTGCAATAAATTCTTTTGCATCAATTAACTCTGGTTCTCTTTCAGAATGTTTGCCGGCGAAACTAATTTTAACTTGAGGGTATTTATCATCGCTAAGTTCTAACAGGCTACTACCTTCGTCTTCTGATATAAAAAATTGTTCGTTTGTAGTATCATCAAACTGAAACCTTTTTAAATAAAAATATTCTTGTGTAGCGTCAAAATGAATTGCAGTCCATATTTTATCGGGATTAAATTTTTCAATTACAAGTATGTCATCTTCGTAATGATTTGTAAGGTCAAAATTTGTTAATCTATATGTTCCATTTTTGCGTACTACGAGTATTTTGTCTTCTCCTTTAAATTCTCCTATTAACTTACCTCTTCCTTCGGCATTAAGTCTCAACACTACGTCGTCAAACCATATTTTACGTCCTCCCAGAGTAGAAACTCCTTCTTCTTTTAGAGTTATTTTATGGATATCATTTTTAGTTAATATATTCCCTGTTGAATTTCTACCTTTTATAAGTACATCTTTCATGTCGAATTCAAAAACTAATTTACGAAGTTTGGGTCTGGGTTTTAGATAAACTTTTATAGTTTCGGCTTCTCCATTTGGATTTGCACTAAAGTAAAGAATCTTCGAGCCTTCTGTTCCTTTAGTAAGATTGTATTCTTTATCGCGTGTTACAGAAGTTACAGCAAATCGTTTTACTAATGCTTTACCGCCTTTCCCGTCTTTGTAAACAACATTATAGATAGTGCGTTTGTCGTTTCTTTTAAATACATCAATATGAATAATGTCTTTGCCAAAGAATGCTTTTTCCGAAACTTTACTAATTATATAAGTGCCATCTCTTCTAAAAACTATTATGTCGTCAATGTCGGAACATTCACATACCAAATCATTCTTTTTCATACTTGTACCAACAAAACCTTCTTTATAATCTGCATAAAGTTTTTCGTTAGCAACAGCTACTGTAGCTGTGTCTATATTATCGAAGCTTCTAATTTCTGTTTTGCGTTCTCGACCTTTTCCGTATTTTAGTTTAATGTTTTTGTAATAGGTTATTGTGTAGTTTACTAAATGATTTAAATTATGCTCTATTTCTTCTATTTCTCCTTTAATTTGTACCATTAATTCATCTGCTTTATCTGCGTTGAATTTTAGAATTCTTTTCATTCTTATTTCGAGCAGTTTCAGCAAATCATCGTTAGTAGCTTCTCTTATAAATTTGGTTTTATGTTCTTTGAGTTTAGTGTTAATGAATTTTATTGCTATTTCGGTAGATTTAGCGTTTTCGTATCCTGATTCTTTATAAACCCTATTTTCGATAAACCATTTTTCGAGCGATATTAGGAATAATTGTTCTTCAAGTTCTTTTTTCTTAATAAGTAATTCTTGCTTAAGAAGCTCCATTGTATTGTAAACTGATATCTGGAGCATTTCTTTTACACCTAAGAATCTGGGTCTGTCTTCTTCAATTACACAAGAATTTGGTGAAATTGGAACTTCACATTTAGTAAAAGCATATAGAGCGTCAATAGTTTTGTCGGGCGATACGTTGTTAGGAAGATGTACTAAAATTTCTACTTTACTTGATGTATTGTCATCAATCTTTTTAACTTTAATTTTGCCTTTATCGTTGGCTGCTATAATACTATCGATTACCGACGATGTTGTTTCTCCAAAAGGGACATCAGTAATAACGAGAGTACGTTTATCTTGTTTTTCTATATGAGCTCTAACTCTTACTTTACCTCCTCGCAAGCCATCGTTGTAGCGAGTAACATCTATCATTCCTCCAGTTGGGAAGTCGGGATATAATTCAAAGTCCTCTTCTTTTAGTGTTGCTACACATGCATCTATAAGCTCATTAAAATTATGTGGTAGAATCTTGCTTGCAAGTCCAACAGCAATTCCTTCTACGCCTTGTGCTAATAGTAAGGGGAATTTTACCGGTAATGTAATAGGTTCTTTGTTTCTGCCGTCGTAAGATGATTTCCAGAAAGTTGTTTTTGGGTTAAAAACTACCTCAAGAGCAAATTTTGTTAATCGAGCTTCGATGTATCGTGGGGCAGCTGATGAGTCTCCTGTTAATATGTTTCCCCAGTTTCCTTGTGCATCAATCAACAAATCTTTTTGTCCTAACTGAACCAAAGCATCTCCAATTGATGTGTCGCCATGAGGATGATATTGCATAGTATGCCCAATGATATTTGCTACTTTATTATAGCGTCCATCATCAAGTTGTTTCATTGAGTGTAAGATTCTACGCTGTACAGGCTTTAATCCATCATACACATGTGGTACAGCTCTTTCGAGTATTACATAAGAGGCATAATCAAGAAACCAATCTTGATACATTCCGGACAATACAGTCAATTTATTAGCTGTATCTTCAGTATTTTTTTCGTTATCAGTAGAATTATTTATTTGCTCTTCACTCATTCTTAAAATTCTTTAAAACCATATTAGATTACGGTTTCTTCTAACTCTTCTTCAACTCTTAAATTATCAATGATAAATTCTTGACGTTCAGGAGTGTTTTTACCCATATAAAACTCAAGGAGTTTACTTACTTCGTCGGCTTTGGTTAAAGTAATAGGGTCGAGACGTATTTTTTTCCCAATGAAACCTTGGAATTCGTCGGGCGATATTTCTCCTAATCCTTTAAATCTCGTTATTTCAACATTGCCTTTTAATCTTTCGACTGCTTTTTGTTTTTCTTGGTAATTGTAACAATATATAGTTTCGTTTTTATTACGGGCTCTAAACAGAGGAGTGTCGAGTATAAAAAGATGGTCGTTTTTAATTAATTCAGGAAAAAATTGCAAGAAAAAAGTTATTATTAGTAGTCTGATGTGCATACCGTCAACATCGGCATCGGTAGCTATTACTATATTTCGGTAACGCAGGTTTTCTAAACCTTCTTCAATATTTAAGGCTGCTTGTAGGGCGTTGAATTCTTCATTTTCGTAAACAATTTTTTTGGTTAATCCGTAGGAGTTTAGTGGTTTACCCCTGAGGCTAAACACCGCTTGTGTATTAACATCTCGTGCCTTTGTAATAGAGCCAGATGCTGAATCTCCTTCTGTTATAAAAATTGTGGAATCCAATCTTCGTTCGTCGTTAGAGTTAAAATGCACTCTACAATCTCGGAGTTTTTTATTATGTAAGCTTACTTTTTTGCTTCTTTCGCGAGCCAATTTCTTTATTCCTGCAATTGCTTTTCTTTCTTTTTCCGATGATTGAATTTTCTTTAAAAGGATATTCGCAGTTTCAGAGTTTTTATGTAAGTAGTTGTCTAATTGGTTTTTAATAAAATCATTAACGTATTGTCTAATGCTTATCCCGTCGGGAGCCATGTCTTTAGAGCCTAGTTTTGTTTTGGTTTGTGATTCAAAAACAGGTTCTTCTATTTTTATGCTTATTGCTGCTATTAATGATTGCCTTACATCTGCACTATCAAAGTCTTTACGGAAAAAATCTTTTACTGTTTTTACATATGATTCTTTAAATGCCGATAGATGTGTGCCCCCCTGTGTTGTATGTTGTCCGTTTACAAATGAATAATACTCTTCGCTATATTGTGTGCCGTGAGTTAATGCAATTTCGAGGTCTCCGTTTTTTAAATGTATAATGGGATATAATCCGTCTGAGCTTAGTTTTTCGCTTAATAGGTCGTAAAGTCCATTTTTTGAAATATACTTTTCTCCATTAAAGTTTATTGTAAGACCCGAATTTAAGAACACATAATTTCGCAACATGCTTGAAATCAGGTTGTTTTTGTATTTAAATTCACCAAAAACTTCCTTGTCTGGAGTAAAGCATACTATTGTTCCATTTGCTTCTTTAGTATCACTAATGTCATAATCTGTAATAAGATTGCCTTGCTGGAATTCAATTTTTCGGCATTTTCCTTCTCTTATGGCACTTATCACAAACGTACCTGAAAGTGCGTTCACTGCTTTTATTCCAACTCCATTAAGCCCAACCGATTTTTTAAAAACTTTTGAATCGTATTTTGCTCCGGTATTCATTTTACTTGCTGCTTCTACCAATTTCCCCAAAGGTATGCCACGTCCATAGTCTCTAATACAAACAGTTTGGTCTTCTATTGTGATATCTATGTTTTTCCCAAAACCCATTGCAAATTCATCAATGGAGTTGTCAATAACTTCTTTAATTAATATATAAATACCATCGTCGTGAGAAGTTCCATCACCCAATTTGCCAATATACATACCTGGTCTTTTGCGGATGTGTTCTTTCCACTCAAGTGTTTTTATACTATCTTCTGAGTAATTTGCTACCATAAATACACACAATTTCTTTAAATTCCGTAAAATTACTTATTTTATCTCTGAATTTGTTGCGCTGCAACGGATAGATATTAACAAAAATCGGTTAATAATGCTTAATAACTTTTTTTGAGATGTAAAAGAGTGATTTAGCTATGTTTCTAACTAACTAAAAAAATCTTTTTAATTTTACCAAAGAATAATGCATCTTAATTAAAAACTTTGTGTTAGTTTGTATAAACAAATTTTTGATGTATCAGGGTAGAGTTATAAAATCGACAGGTAGTTGGTATTCTGTAGAAACAGATGGAAAGATTATTAACTGTAAACTTCGTGGCAAGTTTCGCACTGAAGCATTGCGACATACTAATCCTGTAGCCGTTGGTGATTGGGTAATTTGTTCGATTGACGGAGAAAATGGTATTATTGAATCTGTAAAAAAACGTAAAAATTTCTTGATAAGGAAAGCTACTAATCTTTCACGAAAAACTCATATTATTGCTGCAAACATTGATCAGGCCTTACTTGTAGTAACTCCACGGAGTCCGCAAACTACTACGGTATTTATTGATAGGTTTTTAGTGTCGGCAGAGGCGTATAATATTCCTGTAATTTTGATTTTTAATAAAACCGATTTGTATTCCGAAGAAGATTTGGATGTGGTCGCTTACTGGATGGCAACTTATCACGAAATTGGATATAAAGTTTTAAATACTTCTGCTGCTAAAAATCAAAATATTACTAAATTTCAAGATATTCTTAAAGATAAAGTGAGTGTAATTTCCGGACATAGTGGAGTAGGCAAGTCAAGTTTAATAAACAAAGTTGATGAAAGCTTGAGGCTGAAAACAGCAGAAATATCATTTGCCCATAATACCGGTAAACACACTACTTCATATGCTCAAATGCTTAAGCTTAGCTTTGGTGGATATATTGTTGATACTCCCGGAATAAGGGCGTTTGGTTTAATTGATTTGAACTTGAACGAAATCTGGCACTATTTTCCCGAAATGTTTGAAATTGGTAAAAACTGTCAGTATTATAATTGTACTCATGTGCATGAGCCTGGTTGTAAAGTTATAGAAGCTGTTGAAACCGGAGAGATAGCCTTGTCGAGATATGAATCTTATTTAAACATCATTGAAGCTGATGATAATAAGTTTAGGAAGGATAAATATGTTTAGGTTGAGGAGGGGGTGGTGGTGATTGGTGAGCGGTAATCGGTGATCGGTAATCGGTGAGCGGTAATCGGTAATCGGTAATCGGTGGTCGGTGGTCGGTGATTGGTGAGCGGTGATTGTTTTGTGTTTTGATTGTATGATTCTTAACAAATTCCTACTTATTATAACACTGTCTCATTGCAAATGAGGATTAGATTTCTCAATTGATATTACAAGAGAAAATAGCAAATTTAATTTAAAAGGTTTCTTCTTTAAGCTTATATTTGATTTGGTAATATTCCTTTATTTGTCTATTTTTAAGGCAATAGTTTGTTATGGAAAGAAGACTACCTATATTATTAAGAGTTTTATTAGCTCCTTTTGCATTGATATATCAAATTGCAGTGGGAGTTCGAAACTTTTTATACGATTATAAATTATTGAAAGTTTATGAATTTGATATTCCGATAATTTCAATCGGGAATATTTCAATAGGTGGTACCGGAAAAACTCCCCACACAGAGTTTATTATCGAAATGCTTTTGGGTAAGCATTACAATATTGCAGTATTAAGTAGAGGTTATAAACGTAAAACTTCAGGTTATAGAGAAGTGCAGATTGATGATAATTATAAAAATGTAGGAGACGAACCACTTCAAATAAAAAGCAAATTCCCTGATGTAATAGTTGCTGTAAACGAGAACAGGGTTAAGGGGATACAAAAATTAATGAATGATTATAACGATTTAAATGTTATTATTTTAGATGATGCTTTTCAGCACCGAAAGGTAAAGCCTGGATTATCTATTTTGATGAATGATTATAATCACTCTTTTATTCATGATAATATTTTACCTTTTGGCAGATTACGCGAAAATCCGAGTTCAGCACACCGTGCTCATATAATTTTTATCTCAAAATGCCCGATTGATATGAAACCAATCGAACGCAGAATAATGTTAAAGGAAATGGACGTTATGCCTTATCAACATTTATTTTTTAGCAGCTTTAAGTATTTAAATCCACAAAGTCTGTTTGGAAAAGATAAAATTTTACTCGAAGATTTGAATAATTATAATGTGCTATTAGTAACTGGAGTAGCAAAAACAAAAATACTCGCTGATGAGCTTAAGCAAATATGTAAGTCTGTAAATCATTTGAAGTATCCCGATCATTATAGTTTTAGAAAGAATGATATTAAAAAAATTAAATCAGAATTTCAAAAATTGGAATCTCCCAAATTAATTATTATTACAGAAAAAGATGCTATGCGATTAAAATCTTATAGTAATATATTTGAAGATATTGGAGATATTATTTATTATATTCCCATAAAAGTTTATTTACTTTGCAACGAAGACGAAAAACAACAATTTGATAATCAAATTTACTCATATGTTAAAAACAATAAAAGATACAGCAAGCTTTATAAAAACACAAATCTCAATTAATCCTGATGTAGGGATAATTTTAGGTACAGGTTTAGGAGGTTTAGCCGATGAGATTGAAAATCCACAAATATTGGATTATGATAAAATTCCCAATTTCCCGGTTAGTACTGTTGAAGGACATCATGGTAAACTTATTTTTGGAGAATTGGCAGGAAAAAATGTTGTTGCTATGAAAGGTCGTTTTCATTTCTACGAAGGATATGATATGCAGCAAGTGATTTTTCCTGTTAGGGTAATGCGTGAATTGGGAGTAAAGCATTTATTTGTTAGTAATGCCAGCGGTGGTGTTAATCCTAATTTTGAAATCGGAGATTTAATGATTATTACCGATCATATTAATTTGTTGCCTAACGCTTTACTCGGGAAGCATTATCCCGAATATGGAGCTCGCTTTGTAGATATGAGTCAGGCATATAGTCCCGATTTAATTAAAAAAGCAAAAATTATAGCTCAGGAATTAAAAATCCATGTTCAAGAAGGTGTATATACAGCTACTACAGGACCTACTTTCGAAACTCCTTCGGAGTATAAGTATTTTAGAATTATTGGTTCCGATACTGTTGGTATGTCAACTGTTCCTGAAGTAATAGCTGCCCGACAAATGGGTATTCCTTGTTTTGCAATGTCAATAATTACAGATCTTGGCGTGCCTGGAAAAATTGTTGAAATTTCTCATGAAGATGTACAAGCAGTAGCTTCCAAGGCTGAGAAAAAAATGACTAAAATATTTAAAAGACTAATCGAGGATTTATAAGAATTTCAAGATTTTTAATGTGTCAAGGTACTACTTTTAAGTAAGACCTTAACACTAATCTATTTTATTATCCGCATTTAGAATATCCACAAACTTGGCATATTACACAACCGTCTTGATAAACAAGCGAGTCGGATTCCCCACATTCAGGACATATTTCACCTTCGTTAGAGGCTTTTGTTCCGTTTGGGATATATTTACGCAATGCTCTTTCAACGCCGTTTTTCCATGTATTAATAGTTTCGCTGTCTAGTTGCAACGAAGTAACTAATTCTACTACTTTTGGTATAGGCATACCATATCTTAATACGCTACTTATAAGTTTTGCATAATTCCAATATTCTTTATCGAACTGATGACTTAATCCTTCGAAGGTGCTGTTGTAACCGTATTTATTTTTATATTGGAAGTCGTATCTCGTTACATCATTTTCGATCTTGTTTTTAATAATTAAACCCTTAGTTACACTTTGTGGAATAGGCAATACATCTTCTTCTACTTTACCGGTAAAAATTTCATAAGGTTTATCATCAAGCAGACCAATAAAAGCAATCCATTTTTCTTTGTTGTTATTAAATCTAACTATATCAGCTTTAAGCACCTTTGGTCTTTTAATTGGACCTTGCGATTTTGTTGATTTGTCTTTTTTATTAGAAACCAAAACCCCGTCTCTAGAACCTTCGCGATAAACTGTAATTCCTTTGCATCCTGATTTCCATGCTTCAAGGTAGCAGTCGGCTACGGTTTCTTCGCTTACATCTTCAGGCATATTTATAGTAACACTTATACTATGGTCAACCCATTTTTGGATTCGTCCTTGCATTTTAACTTTATTCAGATAATTAACATCAGAAGATGTAGCTTTATTATAAGGTGATTTAGCAACAAGTTCCTGTAATTCTTTGTCTTTATATTTTTTTACTTCTTCAATATTATAATTATTAATCTTAAGCCAAGTAATAAAATTATGATGAAATACGGTATATTCTTCCCATTTATCGCCTTGTTCGTCTTCGTAATCAACTCTAGTTTTGGGGTCATTAGGATTAACTTTTCTTCTGCGTTTGTATGCTGGACTAAACACTGGCTCAATTCCTGATGTTGTTTGTGTCATTAGGCTAGTTGTACCAGTTGGAGCAATTGTAAGTAGAGCGATATTTCTTCTTCCGCTATGAGTCATGTCTTCAAATAGTTCGGGGTCGGATTCGGCAATTCTTTTAATAAATGGGTTGTTTAATTCTTTTTGAGGATCGTATATTGGGAAACAGCCGCGTTCTTTAGCGAGATTTACTGATGAGCGATAAGCTTCAATTGCCAGAGTTTTATGTACTTCTTCCGAAAAGTCTGTTGCAGCATCGGTTCCGTAGCATAATCCTAGAGCTGCCAGCATATCACCTTCTGCTGTGATACCTACTCCGGTTCTTCTTCCTTCTTCAGCTTTACGTTTTATGTTTTCCCACAGTTTACGTTCAACTCTTTTAATTTCTAATTCTTCCGGATCGGTTGAGATTTTGTTTAGAATAGCTTCAATTTTTTCTAGTTCAAGGTCTATTATATCATCCATTATCCTTTGAGCTAGTTGTGAGTGTTCTTTAAACAGCTCGAAATTGAATTTTGCTTCTTTAGTAAAAGGCTTTTCAACATAGCTGTAAAGATTAATTGCAAGAAGTCTGCAACTGTCGTATGGGCAGAGTGGAATTTCTCCGCATGGGTTTGTAGATACGGTTCGGTATCCTTGGTCGGCATAGCAGTCGGCTACCGATTCATTTATTATTGTATCCCAAAATAATATTCCCGGTTCTGCTGATTTCCATGCATTGTGGACAATTTTCTTCCAGAGTTTTTCGGCTTCTATTTCTTTTATAAAGCTTGGATTTTGCGACCATATTGGGAATTGTTGCTTATAATTTTCATTATTAACAACTGCTTTCATAAAGTCGTCATGTATTTTAACAGATACGTTAGCGCCTGTAATTTTTCCTGGAGTTAGTTTTGCATCAATAAAATCTTCGGCATCAGGATGTTTGATTGAAACACTCAACATTAAAGCTCCGCGTCTTCCATCTTGAGCAACTTCTCTGGTAGTATTACTATATCTTTCCATAAAAGGCACTATTCCGGTTGATGTTAAGGCAGAGTTTTTAACAGGTGAACCTTTAGGTCTTAAGTAACTCAAATCGTGACCTACACCTCCACGACGTTTCATAAGTTGAACTTGTTCCTGGTCTGTTTTTAATATGGCTCCGTATGAATCGGCTTCACGATCGTGCCCAATAACAAAACAGTTCGATAGTGATACTATTTGTAGCTTATTGCCTATACCAGACATTGGTCCCCCTTGAGGAATAATATATTTAAAGTCTTTTAAAAGTTGATATATTGAATCTTCATCTAATGGATTTTTGTATTTCTGTTCGATACGAAATAATTCTTTAGCTAAGCGTTTATGCATATCATTTGGAGTAAGTTCAAATAAATTCCCTTTCGAGTCTTTGAGAGCATATTTGTTGATCCATACTCTGGCAGCAAGCTCATCTCCTCCAAAATAATCTACACTAGCAAGAAATGCTTGTTCGTCTGTGTAAGTTTTTTTCTTACTTTCGTCGATAGTAGAGGCAACAGTTTTATTATCCATTAACATATATCTAAAATATTTTTGAATTATTAAAAAATTATATAGTTGTGAATAAGGCAATTTTCACATCACTAAGATAAATAATGAGAAGGTTTTTTGTTATTTGTTTTTTTAACATCGTTATTAACATAAGTTCCGGTACCTTGTAAGTGGCTAATAAACAGCATAATAAATATCTGCAAGATATTTTACAAAAAAAATAATTAACCTCTATATTTCCCATTAAATCAATCTTCCAACAAAAAAATGTGATAGTTTTTAACAATTATTTGTTAAGCAAAAATTGTTTATGTTTAATATGTGGCATATGTCAGAAAATCAAATATTTATAGATTCATAAACTATAAATGAAATAGACTTATGTTAATATTAAAAACACTATTTATAGGGGTAAAACGTCATTTATTTTAAACATCTATGTGAATTTCATGAAAAATTTGCTCAACAACTCCTTTAGATTTCAAAATATATTGTTTTGCCTTATTTCCTGCATTGTAGATGAGTTTAGGGTTTTCAAAGAGTTTGTAAATCAGAGAGTTAAGTTCTTGTTTCGTTTTTATGCAAAACCCACCTCCATCGTTTATAAGAGTAATTGCTTCATCAAATTTTTTGTAATTGGGCCCAAATATTACAGGAATTCCGTACACAGCTGCTTCTAAGGTATTATGTATTCCCTTTCCAAATCCTCCGCCAATATATGCAAAACTGCAAAATTGATAGATATTAGATAGCATACCTATGTTGTCAATTATTAAAATGTTATAGTTATGTAATTTATTCAAATTAGCTTTGCTATACCTAATACTCTTATTATTTGTTTTTATCTCTATTTCTTTTAGGTGTTTGTCTGAAATAATATGTGGTGCAAGTATCAATTTAAATTTATCTGCCTGATTGTCTAAACAATATAGCAAAATGTCTTCATCAGGTTGATGAGTACTACCTGCAATTAAACAATTATTGTTTGCGCAGAAATTTTCAATTATTTCATCTTTAAAGTTTTGATTTGCAATTTCTAAAACTCTGTCAATTCTGGTATCGCCAGATATGCTTACATTATTAATATTATTATTCTTTAGGATATTATAAGAAGCTTGGTTTTGGACAAAAATGTGAGTAAAACAGCTAAATAAGTTTTGTGTAAAACTTTTACCAAACTTAAAAAACCATTGATTGTGTCTGAATAAGGCTGAAATAAGATAAGTTTTAATGTTTTTGCTTTGCAGATATTTTAGAAAAAAATACCATAATTCGTATTTTATGAATATTACAGTATCCGGATTAATGATCGAAATAAAATGCTTAACATTTTTTGGGGTATCAAAAGGAAGATAATATATTTCATTAGCTACAGGGTAATCTTTTCTTATTTCGTAACCCGATGGTGAAAAAAAACTTATAACAATTCGTCTTTGTGGATATTTTTTGCGAATTAACTCAATTAGAGGTCTGCCTTGTTCAAATTCCCCGAGCGAAGCACAATGAAACCAGACACATGTTTTTTCAGACTTGTCTTTAGAATTTAATAATTCTTTGTCTTTTTTTCTGCCGGATATCATTTTATATGCTTTTTTATTGAAGAGGGCAGCACATCTAATTCCTCCAAAATAAATAGCAGTAATTATCCTATATAGTATGCTCATTTCGATTAATAATAATAAAATTTATCGGGGCTTTGTTGATATAGTGGTAAAATCCAACCGGCTTTAATTCCGTAAAGCAAATCTAATCGATTTTTAGTATCTTGAATTCTTGTGTCAAAATCAAAATCTCGCCTTGATCTTGTAAATGCCTGATAAAACTCAAGCCCCACATAAAAATTTAGCATTTTATTATTGCTAAGATACTGGTACCCTATAAACTGATTAATTGCCACCCCATTGCTGAGTTTGTCGTACCCTTTTTTATAGTCTCCGAGTACAGGTGGTGTATTATTATTTCGGTTTTCGATATGAATTTTGTGTTGCAGCAAACCTGCTCCAATATTTAAAAACAAACCAGAGTTTTGGTTTGGACTTAGTACAGGGAAAAGTTTGCCAGCTGTAGCACCAATATAGAATCCTCTTTGACTTAATAGTATAATGCCGTATTCTCCATACTCGTTTATTATTTGTTCGTTTGATGTTTTAAGTGCGTCAAGCATTGTTGTCCCATCTTTAATGTTTCCGCCAAACATAAATGCTCCTTCTAATCCAATAATCCAATTTTTCTTTGTTTTAAACTTTGCACTTGTGCCTACCATTGAGTTTACGCCAAATCTTTCAGCCATATCGCCTCCCGGTAGTTGAAACGAATAATTTAATGATACCTGCCATACATTAATTGAAGAATCGCTTATTTGCGAATATGAAATAACAAACGAGATTACAAAAATAATACTTACCAAAAATCGTTTCATATCTTGATGTATTAAGTTGTCAAAGGTAGTGTTTTTTTGTAAAAGTGTTTAAATTTTAGATTTAACCTGATTTTGTAGAATTAATAAATTTAATTTAGCCAATGATTTTAATAAAATGTATTTTAGCATAAAAGCCATATATTGAGAAAGCTAATTATTGTCATATTTTTATTAATAATTGTTGTGCAAAACTATGCTCAGCATTTGGTAAACTTGCGAAGTAGTGAGCTTATTGTTGGTGATACACTTGTAATTGATAGTTTAAGTATAGTTCCTGGCAGTGTGTTTTTGAATTTTGATGGAGGTAAAAATATTCCGGATAGTTTGTTTGATATTAACTATGCCGAATCGGAAATTGTTTTTGATAAATCTTTAAATAGTCGCAAACTGCAAATATCGTATAGAGTATTTCCAATTAAATTTACAAGTAAATATGCTCACAAGCGAAAAGAATTGTATTACACTAACGAAAAGGAATTATCTGATAATGAATTTATTTATTCTTACGATATAGGCAATTATAATACTATGTTTGGAGATGCATTAATTGATAGAAGGGGAAGTATTGCTCGAGGGATAAGTGTTGGAAACAATCAAAATGTTGTAATGAATTCTCACCTTAATTTGCAGTTGTCGGGTAAACTTAGCGATGATATTGAAATAGTTGCGGCAATTTCTGATAATAATATCCCAATTCAACCTGATGGTACCAGTCAGCAGTTGCAAGAATTTGATAAAGTATTTATTAAAATATTTAATCCAGTATTTAGTCTAATTGCCGGAGATTACGAAATTACAAGCCCCCAAGGTTATTTTGCTAAATATTATAAAAAAGTACAAGGTGCACAGTTTACTTATAGCAACAATGTTGATAATAAAAACAATTGGAAGCTTACAAGTAGCATTAGTGGGGCAGTAGCAAAAGGTAAATACAATAGGCAACAAATACAAGGACAGGAGGGAGTGTTGGGTCCATATAAATTAAGAGGAGCAAATGGTGAAAGCTTTATCGTAATATTGGCAGGAACCGAAAAAGTTTATATTGATGGAGTATTGCTTACAAGGGGTTTAGATTACGACTATATCATTGATTATAATACTGCTGAAATAAGCTTTACTCCGAAACAAGCAATAAATAAAGATAAACGAATTATTGTTGAATTTGAATATTCTGAACGTAGTTACGCAAGATTTTCTGTAACAAGTAATCACCTTATCGAAAATGAAAATTCGGCATTTTGGTTAAATATATATTCCGAAAAGGATAATAAAAATCAAGCTTTTGATCAGGATTTAAGTGCCGAAGACCGTTATATGCTTTCCCAAATTGGTGATAATCTTAGTGATGCATTTGTGCCAAATATTGATAGTGTTGGTTTTAGTGGTAACGAAATAAGATATAAACTTACTGATACTATTGTAAATTCATATTATTACGATAGTATTTATGAATATTCTACTAATCCTGACGAAGCAGTTTATCGTTTAGGTTTTGCATTTGTAGGGTCCGGCAACGGAAATTATATTAAGAGTATATCAGCAGCAAATGGAAGAGTTTATAAATGGGTTGCTCCGATATCGGGGATTTCTCAAGGAGAATACGAACCTGTCGTTCTTCTTGTAACTCCAAAAAAGAAACAAATGTTCACGGTGGGGGGAGATACCAAGTTATGGCAAGGAAGTAATTTAATATTTGAATTAGGTTTATCTGATAATGATATTAATACCTTCTCGAAAAATGATGCCGGTAATAATAAGGGAACAGCCGCAAAATTTAAATTCCTACAAGATTTTAAACTTAACGATAAGTCAATAATTACTGCAAATACTGCTTACCAATTGATTAATAGAAACTTTGAGGGTATAGAACATTTTAGAGATGTAGAATTCACTCGTAATTGGAATTTAACCGAACTATTGTCTGATACTGACGAACATCTTATCTCTGCCGGGCTTAATTATAAGTTAATGGAGAATATTCTCGTTGATTATAAGTTAGATTATTTAAGTAGAAATAACGAGTATTCCGGAATTAACAATAGATTAGTGGGATCTATTGAATATAAATCATGGTTGTTAGATATAAATGGAGCTTTGCTAAAAAGCCAAAATGATTTTTTCGCTACAGAATTTTTAAGACATAAAGCAGTATTAAAAAAATCCTTTAAGGGAATTATAGCTGGTGTATCTGAAGAACAAGAATATAATATTTGGCAAATGCCCGACAGTACCAATATTGCTTTAAATAGTTTCTCTTTCAACGAATATAGAGTATTTATAAATACAGTTGATACAATTAAAAATGGTTTTGATATTACATATAAATACCGCCAGGATAAATTACCCCAAAATGATGGTTTAATAAATAGTACAAACTCACAGGATTTTGTTTTTGGCTTAAACCTTCTTAAAAATCCAAATAATACCTTAAGAGTGAATGGTACATATCGATTACTGGAAATTAATGATACAAGTTTGGTAAGCATTAGACCCGAAGATAATCTGACAGGACGTATCGAATATGGTTTCAAAGTTTTGAAGGGATTGGTATCGTCAAATACTTTTTACGAAATTGGTGCAGGTTTAGAACGAAAAACGGAATTTTCATATCTTGAGGTAGCTCCAGGACAAGGTGTTTATCAATGGACAGATTATAATGGAAATGGAGTAAAAGAATTAAACGAATTTGAGATTGCTTTTTATCAAGATCAAGCTAATTACATTAGAATATTTACTCCAACTGATACTTATGTAAAAACATATACGAATCAATTTAATCAAAATTTGAGTGTAAATCCAAGAGCTGTATGGCATAGCAGTAAGGGAATTAAAAAATTTATTTCTAAGTTTAGTAATCAATTGGCTTATAGAATTAGTAGCAAAAATACATCTAAAGATTTTTTCGATTATGCGAATCCATTTAGCACAAGTATATCAGATACAGCTTTAGTAAATATGAATGCCGGTATTAGAAACTCATTTTCATTTAACAAAGGCAATCCTAAATTTGGGATTGATTATATCTATCAAAATAATCATAATAAAACAATGCTTGTTAATGGTTTTGATACAAGAGGATTGGTGCAGCATGGTGGCTTGTTAAGATGGAATATTACACCTAAATGGATGTTGCAAAATACTTTAGAAAAAGGGGAGAAAAACTATAGTTCAGAGTTTTTCTCTGATAGAAATTATCAAATTGATTTTTATAAGAATATATTTGAATTAAGTTTACAGCCTAATAATCAGCACAGGGTATCTCTTATCTATCAATGGAAAAATAAAAGCAATAAATCTGGTAATGAGTTACTAACCGGACATGACTTTGGATTAGAATATCGTATGAGTTCAAGCGAAAAAGGGGTGTTAAGTGCAAAACTTAATTATGTATTTCTTGGTTACGATGGGCTTTCTCAAGGAGCGGTAGGTTACGAAATGTTAGAAGGTTTACAACCTGGAAATAATATCACATGGCAAATTAACTATCAACGCCAGCTTGCAAATGGATTAATGGTAAATATTGATTATAGTGGAAGAGGAGGCGAAAACTCAAAAATTATTCATGTAGGAAGCGTTCAAATTAGGGCATTTTTTTAATTATGTATTATTTACAAATTATCATTTTTAAAATATTTCTTTTTAAATTATCTTTATGCTCCTAATTTTGAAAAAATTACAAAAATGTATAAACCATTCGAAGAACCTTTGTGTAAAGATTGTAACACCCACTTCAAAACAATATTTCGTAAATTGAGCTTAGAACAACAAGATTTTATTAGTAGTCGTAAGTCTTGTGCTTTTTACAAAAAGGGAACTGTGATTTATAAAGAAGGTCAAAGAACTAGTGGAATTTATTGCATAAACCAAGGAATCGTTAAGATTTATAAAACAGGTGTAGAAGGTAAAGAGCAAATAATAAAATTTGCGAAATGCGGAGATGTTTTCGGATATCGTTCAATACTAAACGGTGAGCCCGCATGCACAAGTGTTAAGGTTAACGAAGATGCTGTAATTTGCCATGTTATTGCAAGTGATTTTTATGCAATGCTGAAAGAAAATAGTGAGTTTGGAATTGATATGTTACAATTGGCTTGTGCCGAATTAGGCGAAGCTAATAGCTATATTACAGATATTGCACAAAAGTCGGTAAGAGAAAGATTAGCCGAAATTTTAGTTTATCTTAAAGACGAATTCGGAGTTGATGATGACAAAATGATAAAACTAAACCTCACTCGTGAAGAGCTTGCAAACCTTGTGGGTACAGCTACAGAATCAGTAATTCGGCTTTTGTCAGAATTTAAGAACGATGGTTTGGTTGAACTTAAAGGACGCCGGATTCGCTTAATTAACTTAGATAAATTAAACAAAATTGGAAACATATACTGATGATTTCTAATTGATGAATATTGTTTTAAATAGTCTTAGAAAAAGAATAATTCAAGGGTATTCTCCTAATGCCGAAGAAAGTTTAGACTTGTACAGGTCTAATTTTTCTGAATTGATTGAATTGGCAAATTTGGTTAAACAAAGAATACATCCCGAAAGCAAGGTAACATATATTATCGATAGAAATGTTAATCTTACAAATGCCTGTTTCTCACAATGTAGCTTTTGTAATTTTTGTGTAAAAGTAGGTAGTCCCGATGCTTATGTCTTAAACTTGGATGATTACAAAAAGAAAATAGAAGAGCTTTTTTTAATAGGAGGTAGGCAATTATTATTACAAGGAGGAATGAATCCTGAACTAAATATTGACTTTTATGAAGAGCTTTTCAGTTCTCTCAAGTTGATATATCCTGAACTAAAGTTGCATGCATTAGGACCTCCCGAAATTGTTTTTCTTTCAAAGCAAAGTGGTCTTAGTTACAGAGATACTCTTGTGAGATTAAGAAATGCAGGACTTGATAGTTTGCCAGGGGCTGGAGCCGAAATCCTTTCCGATAGAGTTAGAAAAGTTATAAGTCCGGCAAAATGTACCGTAAAGCAATGGTTAGATGTTATGCGTGAGGCTCATCGTCTTGGTTTTGTTACCTCGGCTACTATGATGTTCGGACATATCGAAACTATTGAAGAGAGAATTGAGCATTTATTGCAAATAAGGCAAGTCCAGGATGAAAAACCTTATAATGCACAGGGATTTATAGCATTTATACCTTGGCCATTTGCATCTAAAAATACAATATTAATTAAAGAGCATCCCAATATACAAAAAATATCTGCTTCTGAGTATATCAGAACTATTGCAATAAGTAGAATTATTTTACAAAATATACCTAATATTCAAGCTTCGTGGCTTACTGTAGGTAAACAAATCGGAGCTTTCTGCTTGCATGCTGGTGCAAACGATTTAGGCTCAATTATGATTGAAGAAAATGTTGTTTCAGCAGCAGGTAATAGGCATACAATAAATCAGCAGGAAATGATAGAACTTATAGAAGATGAGGGATTTGAGGCTCAACAAAGAAATCAAAATTACGATTTTTTATAAGATTATTTACTTTAATAATATCGAAAACAAAAAAGCTCAGAAATATTTCAAAATCTGAGCTTTAAATATTAATTAGATATTGTTAATTGAAAATACTGCCTTTGTGATAAATATCCATCTGCACTTGCGAGAATGGATTTGCGGGAACGGATTTATTGTTTTTATGAGAAGTAATTTTACCTGTTTCAAAATTAACAGTAATAGTATCTCCTTGTTTTAAATCGAGAGCAGTAAGGTCGTTGTAAGTAATAATTGGCATTGCTGCATTTATTGCATTACGTTCGTAAATTGCTCCAAATGATTCTGCTACAATGCAAGTAATGCCAAGTGCTTTAAAACAATCAACTGCTTGTTGACGTGAACTTCCTGCTCCAAAGTTTTTTTGAGTAACAATAATATCACCTGGTTTTGCTTCTTTAGCAAAGTTTTCGTACCCTGCTAAATTATCAAGAGCATATTGTCCCATTTCGTTTATATCAGTAATAGCGAGATATCTATTATGAAAAATCATATCAGTATCTATGTTGTCTTCTTTTATGTACCATACTCTTCCGGTAACTTCAATGGGTTTTTTCTCTTCCTTTTCAGTGTTTCTGTTTTGGATTTTTTCATTTTTTCTCGTTCCTGAAACAAACTCTGCAGGTTTATCTGGAATTGCATCGGGAGTTGTGATATATCCTGCAACTGCCGAAGCTGCAACTACTGCTGGTGAAGCTAAAAATACATCTCCCTTGCCTTGCTTTCCGGGAAAATTACGATTACCTGTGCTTATTGTTATTTCACCGGGCCCGTTTTGTCCAACTTGTCCGGCAGCACATCCTGCACATCCTGCATTTGAAACGAGTGCACCTGCCGATTTAAAGATTTGAATTAAACCTTCATTTAAGGCTTGTTGCCATACTTCGTCGGTTGAAGGTACAATTTTTAGAACCACACCAGGAGCAACTTTTCTATTTCTTAATATACCTCCTGCAATACGTAAATCTTCAATCCTGCCATTTGTACAACTTCCAATAAAAGCAGAGTCGATTTTTGTTTTGTTTTGGGTTTGTATATTTACACTATCGTGAGGTTTGCCTGGTCTGGCTATCATTGGTACAAATTCAGATATGTCAATACTGTCTTCAAAATCATAATGAGCATCAGTATCCGCTATCACAGCTTCAATGTTTCTACCTGTTGCTTTACTGCAATAATCAAGAATTTCTTTATTTGGTGGAATCATTATTATTATTGCTCCCATTTCGGTTCCCATAGAAGCAATAGTAATTCTTTCATCTATACTAAGTTTTTCTATTGCTTCTCCATATAATTCTACAGAATATCCTAATAAAGTATTTGCACCATATTTTGCTAACAAATTCAAAACAACATCTTTTGCACTTATATTTGAAGGTTTGGCTCCTTTAAAAATCAATTTTGCAGATTTTGGAACTTTAAACCAAACAGACCCATTTGCCCAAGCAGCAGCAATATCCTGATCGCCCATGCCTTGCCCAAAGGCTCCAACTGCTCCCATAATATTTGCATGCGAATCGGTTGAAATAAAAGTACTACCAGGATAAACAAAGCCACGGTCAATTGCAAGATGCGTCCCAATTCCTTCATTAATATCATGAACTGTTATACCTCTTTCTCTGGCAAATAATCTACACTTATGTTGATTTACAGCATATTTTTGATCACTACCTGTAGGGTTACAGTCAAATGTGAAAAAGGTCTTTGAAGGGTCGTGTACTTCTAAGTTATTGTCGATTAAGTTCTTTACAACATTAGCACCACCAAAATCTCTGGCTACTCGTGCATCAATTGTTATGTCAACAATGTCATTTGGTTTTACTTCGTTGCGATCGCTATGGTTCGCAATGATTTTTTCAATAATTGTTTTGCCCATGATTTATTATTATTTGTTTTGAAACAAAATTAGATAATAGTTTATGACTTAGCAATATATTTTACAATATGTTTTTGACACAGTTATAGATATGTTTACAGTCATTCGATAAGTATTTTAAAATACTTCTAATAATTATTTCATTATACATCTTTAGTTTATTTTTTATAACTTGCTCCTTTGTAAGTTTGTAACTTTATGAGCTAATAATGAGTATTTTAAAAAATGATATAATATGAAGTTTTTCTATACTGTGTTTATTCTTATTTCAACTTTTTCGGTTTTTTCGCAAAGCTATGATGTTGCTCTTACCCAAATTATCTGCCCGAATGGGAATTATTCCGTCTATGAAAGTGTTCAATATCCGTATGTAATTATCGAAAATGCCGGAGATATTGCTATCACAGAAGTAGATGTATATTACAGAATAGATGAAGGTGAAATTGTATCAAGAAATGTTGCCCCTATTGAATTGGCACCCGGTCAAACTAGAAATGTATTGTTTGTGGATGTTGACTTGCCAATAGGAGTACATGATTTTACCGCATGGGTGGATTTGCCCGAAGGAATTGAAGATATTAATCCTGAAAACAATGAACTTGTTTCTGAGTTTTCTGTAACAGGAGGTAATTTAGCCATAGTAGAAATAGAAGTTCCCGTTGATGATTATTGCGGTTTTGATAGTTTAAGTCCTGCGGTTTGGATTAAAAATGTAGGCAATATTGATATATTAAATTGTAATGTTCTATATAAATTGGATGATAATTCAATCGTAGATTATTTTTGGGAAGGATTATTGGAAACAGGAGACTCCATTATAGTTAATTTCCCTTTTATGGTGCCTGCAAATGGAGATCATTCTATCCAGTTTTTTGCCTTAAATCCTAATGGTGCTATTGATTCTGATGTTTCTGATAACATTACGAGTGTTTCATTTCAATATTATATGGGACAGCAAATAAGTGTAGAAATTCAAACTGATTGGGATGGGCATCAAAATACGTTTGAAATATTTAATAGCCTTGATGAACTAATTGTATCAGAAGGTCCATTTAATAATGAAACAAATTATGTATTTAATTACTGTTTAATACCGGGATGTTATAGGTTTATTATTTGGGATTCGGGCAATAATGGTATGTGTCATACTCCGGCTCAAGGTTATTACAAAATTACTAATGAATATTCAGATGAAATTATTTCTCAGAACTGTAATTTTGGAACTTTGGATGAGGTATTCTTTTGTATTTCACCGCCCGAAGGTTCTCCTGTACCATATTTCTCGTATGATATTATTAATAATTGTAGTGGCGAAGTTCAATTTTATGATCTTAGTAGTTCAGATTCAGATATTACTTCTTATTTATGGGATTTTGGGGATGGAAATACAAGTACAGAACAAAATCCTTATCATTATTATAATGGAACAGGGAATTACAGCGTAAGTCTTACAGTTGGGAATGAATATGGAGAACAAACATTTTCTTTAGTTAGTGAGATAAACATAAATATGCCTCCTGCTCCCGAGGTTATAGATGATTATAGTTGTGGACCTGGCAATCTTAATTTATCGGTTGATGCAGAAAATGATAGTTTTAATTGGTATGCTTCACTTGTCTCGGATGAGATTATTTCTTCAGGATCAGATTTTTCAATCGAAAATTTAACAGAAACAAGTACTTGGTATGTTCAAGAAGTAGTTTCTCCCGAAATCCATAAAATTGGCTTAGTTGATAATAGTGGACCTGGTGATTATTTTGGCTTTAATATTTGGAGATCGGTACACTTTGTAGCACATCAAAATTTAACTATCAAATCAATAAAATTTTATGCATATAATTCTGGACAAAGAACGATTTATGTTTATGATGATAACGGAGATTTATTGGATACATATAACTTAAATATACCCGAAGGTGAAAACAGAATTGATGTAAACATACAGCTTGCCGAAGGTGAATATGATATTTATGTTTCAACTCAAAACAATCTGGCATTTACAGGTGATTATGGCGGACCAGATGTTGGCTATCCATTTATTGTCGATGGCTTACTTTCTATTACCGGAAATAATTATTCTAATTCGTTTTACTATTTCTTTTATGATATCGAAATCTATGCAGGTTTCAACGAATTTTGTCTTAGCCCGAAAGTACCGGTTACTGCATATGTTTTATATCCTCAACCCGAAATAGAAGAATTTACTCAATGTTGTGAAGGTCAAAATTGTATTCTTGATGCCGGTGCCGGTTTTGAAGAATATGTGTGGAATACGTCTGAAACCGAACAATCTATTGATGTAAATTCTGGTATCTATTCGGTAAGTGTAACCGACAGCTTTGGATGTACGGGCGAAGCAGATACTGAAGTTATTATGAATATTCCCGGAATTCTTAGTTTCAATATAGATTATTTATTATCCCCCGAATCTGATAATGGTAGTATTGAGGCTTTTGTAACAGACGGGACTCCACCTTACGAGTATATTTGGAGTAATGGAGAAACTACTGCTGAAATTGAAAATCTAAATGCTGGAGTTTATACTGTAACTGTAGTAGATTCAGGAGCGTGCATATATGTTGACTCTGCGGAAATGATATGGTTAAGTTTTGAAAATCAGATTGAAGAGCAGGTAAGTATTTATCCAAATCCGTTTAATGATGTATTGTTTATTGAGTCAAATTACGGTAACTTGAACATAAATATCTTAAACACTTTGGGGTCTAAAGTTTTGTCAAAATATTCAGATTCAAATATTCTTGAAATAGATATGACGAAATTGCCTGCAGGACTCTATTTTGTTGAAATTGATTTACCATTACAAACCATTGTACGGAAGATTATAAAGAAGTGATATTTATGAAAAGATACGCTGTTCAACTTGCCTACGATGGAACTAATTATTGCGGATGGCAAATTCAACCTAATGGGGAAACTGTTCAGGAGGTGCTGAATAAGGCTTTTAGCTTGTTACTAAGGCAAAACATCGCACTTACAGGCTGTGGACGTACTGATTCAGGCGTACATGCTGCGTATTATGTTGCGCATTTTGATGCTGATATTAATATTGATTATAATCAACTTACCAATAAGCTGAACAGCTTTTTACCTGATGATATTCGAATATTTAATATTATTTCAGTGCCAGAAGATTTTAATTCGAGATATAATGCAATAAAACGTACTTATAAATACTACATCTGTACGCAAAAACAAGTTTTTAATAATAAGTATTCATGGCATGTCCATATTGAGCCTGATATAGAATTGATGAACGCTGCCTGCAAAATTCTTATAGGAGAAAAAGATTTTACATCTTTTAGTAAACTCCATACCGATACAGCTAATAATATTTGTAATGTAAGTGAGGCAAAATGGGTAAAAGATGGGGAAAATTTCATTTTTACGGTTAGTGCAAATCGTTTTTTGCGAAATATGGTTCGTGCAATGGTAGGTAC
>JAQVOJ010000125.1 GCA_028702675.1 Bacteroidales bacterium | reverse complement strand
AAACTCTTGCGACGAGCTAGTAAGCCACACATATGCTACAGCAGGTTGCTTCAACCCATTCCTTATCGTTATGAATAGAGACCTGCCGGAATGTCGAGATACCGCTTATATAGATTTCTGCATACCGATTGATGACCAAAGTGATCTCGAAATCCCTAATATCTTTACTCCTAACGGAGACGGAATTAACGACTATTTCCAAGTAAAGGCTAAAACTCTTAAAGAATTTAAAGGAGTAATAGTAAATCGTTGGGGACGAGAAGTTTATACTTGGGAAAATTGGCAAGATATGGAAGCCGGATGGGATGGTAAACTACCTGGTGGAAGTGAAGCAAGCCCCGGTGTTTATTATTATATCATCAAAGCAATCGGAATGGATAATTTTGAATATGATGAACAAGGAGCACTACACCTAATGAGAGAAAAATAAAATAAAAACTGCCTCATTATCGGGGCAGTTTTTTTTTAAAGTAAAGCAACTATTTACTAAATTAACCTGTCTTATTTTTAACCGAATATGTCGGATACTATTAGCTTAATAAAAAAATGCCAAAGTAAGTCGCCAAAGGCGTTTGATAAGTTATATAAAAAATATTCGGGAATGATGTTTAGTATATGCCTCAGATACACAAAAAATAGTACTGAAGCAGAGGATCTTTTACAAGACTGTTTTATCAGAGTGTTTAATAAAATATCTGATTTTAAATTTTGTGGTTCATTCGAAGGATGGTTAAGAAAATTAACAATTACTACAGCACTAAATCATATTAATGCTAAAAAATTGTTACTAATTGAAAATATCGGAGAGTATAAAATAATTAATGAAACCTCAGCTTTCGAAGATATAATTGCAAAAATGAGTGCCGACGAAATTCTCAAAAAGATTCAACAACTGCCTCAAGGATATCGGGTAGTTTTCAATCTTTTTGCAATAGAAGGATACAAACACAGAGAAATTGCTGAATTATTAAATATATCTGAGAATACATCTAAATCACAGTATCTAAAAGCAAGAAAAGCTTTGATAGAACTAATAGAAGAAAAATGAAATGAAAGATAGTTTCGAAAAAATATTACACAGCAAATTAGCAAACCATCAGGTTACCCCTCCCGATTATATTCTCAGCGAATTGCAAAAGCAATACCCGAAAAAATCATTTTTTGATTTGCTAAAAAACCCAAAATCATTAACTATTTTTATTAGTAGTATTATTATAATCGGACTTGTTAGTGTACATTTTATAAATCAATCAAATAATAAAACTGCAACATATTTACCAAACAAAATCGAAAACACATCAAATACAAAACAGGAAATTGTAAATCAAGATATTAGACCTAATTCAAAAATACCCAAAGATGATATTGCTCAAATAAACAAACCTCCTATTCGAAACAATGAGAATACAAATGAGATTAAACTAGTAAACATATTTAAGAATAAAGATACAATTGTTTGCGGTAATACATTTGTGCTTAATTCTGATATTGATATTAATACTCTTTTTGTAAACGATGATTTAAACATATCAAAAAACAATAATGGAGAAACAGTTATATGTTGTACAAAAGATGGAAGTTATAAATTATACTATAAAAATACAGAAAAAAACATTACTTATTTTGATTCATTATCAATTGATTTTATAATTATCAACACACCTGAACTTGAAATTTCAAGAGCGATTAATTGTCCTAACGAACCATTGCTCATAAAACTAAAAACAAACTGCTATAACAATATTGATTGGAATGTCCCACATGCACAAATAAACAAACTTGATAATGGATATTATAAAATTGTTTGGGATAATTACAATAATGACTCTGCTCTAATTTCTATTAATATTAACGAAAAAGGTTGTTTGCATACTATCGAAAAAAGTGTATTCTTACCCTCTACTCCTAAAGTTCAGATTACAAAGAGTCCTGAAATTTGCAATAATAAAAATGCCACAATAATCATTAATACTGATGAAAGCAACATTAACTCCTTTAACATTCACAATAAATATTCAGGAAGTGGCAAATTTGATAGTCTAAAAGCAGGAAGCTACAATCTAAATATCCTATACAATAATTCCTGTACTTATACTATCCCAATTGAAATTAACTCTGAAGGTATTATCAATGCAGGGTTTGAATTTGAATTTGATGATTTTGATGAGCAAAAAATAAACCTAATAAATACTACAACAATTGACGGAAATAGTTACACTGATTTTGATAATATTTCTTTTATCTGGCAAATTGGGAATAAATATGCTTACGATGCAAATCCAACATTTATTGTTGATAGAAATTTGGACGAGAATATTAAATTAACTGTAAACTACGGAAACGATTGTTCAGAAACACTTGAAAAACCCATAACATCTAATGAAGATTTTATCAAAGCTCCTAATATATTTTCACCTAATGGTGATGGTATATCAGATGTATTTAAAATTAAAATTGGTACTACAATTTCTTTTGAAGCGATTATAACAAATACAAGAGGAGAAGTAATTTACAGATGGACAAATCCGGATGAAGGTTGGGATGGTATGATAAGTGGTGGAAACCATGCATCCGAAGGCGTATACTACTACATAATAAAAGCAACAAAACCTAAAGGTTCAATTGTAGAGAAGAAAGGGATTTTGCAATTAATAAGAAATTAGTTTGTGTTTGATTCATTGTGTTTTGTGCAAAAAAAAAACAGGCGGCAAATTTGCCGCCTGTTTTGATATTTGTTCTATTCATCTTCATTTTCGCTTTCGTATGCTTTCAATAATTGTTCCTGCACATCAGGGGGTACTTGCTGATATTCAGCAAATCTCATATTGTACATTGCACGTCCACCGGTTAATGAACGAAGCGCTGTAGAATAATTACCCATTTCAGCAAGAGGAGCTTTAACTGATATTTTCTCGAAACCTTTTTCGCTGCTCATACCTTGTACTATAGCTCTACGACCTTGCAAATCGCTCATTACATCACCCATTCTATCACCGGGAACTAATACTTCAACATCATAAATTGGTTCCATAATTTTTGGAGCAGCATTTTTGAATGCCATACTAAAAGCATTCCTACCGGCTAACTTAAATGATATCTCATTTGAATCAACAGGGTGCATTTTCCCGTCATACACAGCAACGCGAATATCGCGGGCATAAGAACCGGTAAGCGGACCCTCTTCCATTTTCTCCATAATACCTTTTAGAATTGCAGGCATAAATCTACCATCAATAGAACCACCCACAATGCAGTTATAATAGATTAATTTACCACCCCATTCTAAATTAAACTCTTCTTTTCCTCTGACAGAAATTTTATATTCTTTACCTCCAATTTTATACATATCGGGATCGGGAGCACCCTCTACATAAGGCTCAATAATCATATGAACTTCGCCAAACTGACCTGCTCCTCCTGATTGCTTTTTGTGTCTATAATCTGCTTGTGATATTTTAGTAATTGTTTCACGATATTGAATTTTTGGCTTTAAAAACTTAACTTCAATTTTAAATTGATTGTCGAGATGCCATTTTAATATATTGAGATGATATTCTCCTTGACCAAAGACTATCAATTGTTTTAATTCTTTTGAATATTCAAAAACTATGGTTGGGTCTTCGTCGTGCATACGTCCTAATGCTTCACCAAGCTTTTCGTCATCACCTTCGTTAATGGCTTTTACTGCAGTACGGAATTTATGGTCGGGCCAGTCTATCTTATTAAATGTCCAGTCTTCGCCAGGTGCAACAAGAGTATGACATGATTTTGTTGCTTTTAGTTTTACAGTTGCTCCAATATCACCGGCAACTAATTTAGTAACTTTTTCTCTATTTTTACCTGCGCATACATACAATTGAGATAAACGCTCTTTAACGCCACGACTAGAATTATATAAATCCATAGCTTCGTTAATCTCTCCCGACATTACTTTAAAGTAATTTATTTCTCCTATATGTTCTTCGATAGAAGTTTTAAAAACAAATAAAGCCGGCTTTGCAGAAGGATTACACTCTATCATGTTTCCTTCACTATTTTCGATAGTTACAGGTATATCTGATGGTGAAGGAGCTACATTAGCTATAAATTCAAGTAATCGAGCTACACCAAGATCGGTTCTGGCATTAACACAAAATACAGGAAAAATACCACGAATGGGTAAACCTTGCGCAATACCTTTCATCATTTCTTCTTCAGAAAGAGTATCGTTTTCAAAGAAAAGCTCCATTAAAGATTCATCAGCTTCGGCAGCTTTTTCAATTAATTCGGTTCTAAGTTCTTCGGCTTTACTCAGCTCTTCGGAAGGTATATCACTAACTGTTACTTTACCATCTTTCCCCGAATACATTTTCATTGTAACTACGTCAATAATACTATCGAATCCAACACCTGCATTAACAGGATATTGAGCAATAATTACATTTCCGCCCATTGATTCTTTTAGCATTTCTACACTTTTCTCAAAATTAGTTTTTTCGTGATCCAAATGATTAATTGCTATCATCATTGGCTTGCTTGCTGCTTCAAGCTGTCGATTATGAATCTCTGTCCCAACCTCTACACCATTTTGAGCATTAACCACCATAAGTCCCAAATCTGCAGGCACTAATGAAGATACAACTTGCCCTATAAAATCGGTAGTGCCTGGATTGTCAAGAATATTAATTTTTTTATCATTAATCTCTGTGTACATTACCGTAGAAAACACAGAATTTTCATTATTGTGCTCGATAGCACGATAATCTGAAACTGTATTTTTGCTATCAATATCGCCTTTACGATTGATAACTCCGCCTAAAAAAACCATGCTTTCTGACAGAGTAGTTTTTCCACTGCCTGCATTTCCCAACAATGCAACGTTCTTAATCTGTTTGGTCTGATAAATCTTCATATTAAAACTTTTAACCTATTATTTATTTATTATTCTGAATAACAACTTAATTATCTTGCTCTTAATAAGGTTGACAAAAATAAAAAAAAAAAGTATAGTTCAATACAACTAATTAAATATCTTGAAAATTATTGTTATTCTATACTCAAAATAGATTATTACTAAAGCTTATTTATATATTTGTGCATATTTTTTAAAATATAAATGTGAAAAAGAATTTCATAATCAATCTGGCTATCTTGCTGTTTGTTAACCTCTTGGTTAAACCAATTTATATTTTTGGCATCGAGCGTAATGTACAGAATATTGTTGGTGCCGAGGAATTTGGTTTTTATTTTTCACTTTTCAACTTTTCCTTATTACTTCAGATTATATTAGATTTAGGGACAACTAATCTAAACAATAGAAATATAGCACAACACGAGCATATGCTCGGCAAATATTTCTCGAATATTGTAGGACTAAAATTCATACTAGCAGTATTTTATGCTATTATTTCATTAAGTATTGCTTTTATTATAGGATACGAACCCCGACAATTAAAGCTACTTAGTCTTCTTATATTTAATCAGTTTCTTGCTTCTTTTGTACTCTATTTGCGCTCTAATATTAGTGGAATGCACCTATTTAAAACCGATAGTATAATTTCGGTTCTCGACCGTCTTTTAATGATAATAATTCTAAGTATTATTATCTGGGGTAATGTAACAAAATCCCCTCTTAAAATAGAATGGTTTGTATTTGCACAAACAGGTTCATATGGTTTAACCGCTTTAGTCGCATTCTTAATTGTACTTAAACGTTCCGCGTTTTTTAAACCCCGTTTCAATATTAAATTCTTCCTTGTCTTTCTAAAAGAAAGCTACCCATATGCTTTACTAATTCTGCTAATGGCGTTTTACAACAAAATTGACTCAATCATGCTCGAAAGAATTCTCCCTGACGGGAAAGAACAAGCAGGTGTATATGCACAAGCTTTTAGGCTTCTTGATGCATTTTCTATGATTGCATATCTATTTTCTGTTTTACTATTGCCAATGTTTGCCCGAATGATTAAAAACAAGGAACCAATTGAGGAGCTGGCAAAACTTTCTTCTCTAATATTAATAATTCCTTCCATAATTCTTGCTTCTGCATGCCATATGTACAATTTCGAAATTATGGATATTATGTATATTGAACATGTAGAAAGAAGTGCCCCAATTTTAAGCTTCTTAATGACAGGTTTTATTGGAATATCAACAACCTATATATTTGGAACACTACTTACAGCCAACGGAAGCTTAAAGCAACTTAACATAATGGCAGCATCCGGAATGGTAATAAACATTTTATTAAACCTGATTCTTATTCCTAAGCTTTATGCTCAAGGCTCGGCAATAGCCTCTATGATTACACAGCTTTTTACTGCATTCACACAAGTATTAATTGCTGCATATATTTTTAAATTTAGAATTAATTATTTATTAATTGGTAAAATAATGGTTTTTGCTGTACTCAGTTTTATTATAAATCATTGGGTTTATTTACACATAAGTAATTGGTTAATAGCTATATCAACAGGCATAACACTTTGTATTCTTTTGGCTTTCTTCCTTAGAATATTTACTATTAAAGCTATTATTAAAATACTTAAATATGATACTTAGCTT
>JAQVOJ010000124.1 GCA_028702675.1 Bacteroidales bacterium | reverse complement strand
AATTGTAGGGGCATACAAGCCCCTTTTTTTATTTTTGAGAAATGGATATTTCAAGATATATCAAAAACATATTTGAAATTAAATCTGAGAATGATTTTAATCACTTGCTTCTACAAGCTATTGATTATCAATTAAAGAATAATTCTGTTTATAAGGAATATTATAATACTGTAAATCATACCCAATTTATTTATCAGAACAATAAACTCCCCTTATTTTTACCTATACGATTCTTTAAATCGAAAACTGTAATAACAGGAAAAGGAAAAATTGAAAAAACTTTTGAAAGCTCCGGTACTACTAACACTATAAAGTCTAAACACTTTGTAAGTAATTTAAGTACTTATAACTTATCGCTTAAGAACTCATTCGAATTATTTTTTGGCAAACCTTCTGAATATACATATTTAGCTTTATTGCCCGGATATATCGAAAGAGATAATGCTTCGCTTATATATATGCTAAAAACTCTAATGAATTGCAGTAATTCGAAACATAATGGGTTTTATAATAACGATTTTGAATTGCTTAAAAATAAAATACTTGAATTGGAAAATTCTGTGGGAAAATATATGATTTGGGGCGTAAGTCATTCTTTAATAAAATTTTCCGAGACTTATAAATTAAATATTAATAAAGGTATTATTGTAGAAACAGGTGGGATGAAAGGTATAGGAAAAGAATTAATCAGGGAATCACTTCATGAGAAGATAAAACATGCATTTGGTGTATGTAATGTTTACTCAGAGTATGGAATGACAGAACTACTTTCGCAAGCATATTCTAAAGGCAATGGTTTGTACAAATGCCCGCCATGGATGAAAGTTTTTGTAAGAGAGCCAAACGATCCATTCTCAATTTCAAGTAACGGTAGTGGCGCTTTAAACATTATTGATTTGGCAAATATCAACTCTTGCTGCTTTATTGAAACCGACGATTTAGCAACAATACACCCTGACGGAAGTTTTGAAATTACGGGAAGATTCGACTATAGCGAACTTAGGGGATGTAATTTGATGATTGAGTAAAGCTTTAAATTTATTAGTTATTATCTATATACATTTTGGATGTAGTTTCTGATTCTATCTAACGCAAAACGCTTGTTCGAAAAATGTAATTGATTGATAACCTAATTATTCCCTTCTTTAAAGAACTTTTCAGTTATTATTTCTTTGCCTGTATTAAGTTTTACAATATACATACCTTCAGGTAGATGACTAATATCAATAACACTACTTGTAAGCTTATCCGAAATTAAAACCCTACCATTAATATCAGTAATTTCAATATCTACATTATAAGCTTCAATTTGCACAAATATCCAATCTGCTGCAGGATTTGGGTATAGACTTAATTGCTTACTGTTTGGTTCTATATTATCCCAGATAACATATTGATTCTCGATTGCTCCCATATCAATTCTACCACCATACACTCTAGGATTACCCAAAAAATCATTTGCCGGAATATTTAGTAAACTAGTATCAGGGATACCTGCGTTAATGCATGTAGATTCGTCTATTAGAGAATAATCAAAATCTGCAAGTTCAAAATTTAACACTGGAATTGTTGTTGTTTCAATGTTTAAAACATATTGTGGGAAAACAATTGGATCTGGTGCCGGTAATGAATTAACAAATTGGGGGTCTTCACTAATTACACCTTCGTAATTAATAAAATAGTTATATTGAACATTACTGTAACTTAAATTAGTCGGATTACTTGGAAACCAAAAAATAGTGGTATCATTATTTGGTGAAAAATCCCAAGCACCTACCACATTATATATAATATTGTTTCTTATTACTAAATCCGGATTATTAATTTCTAAATTAGTATTTTCATTACCACTAAGCGTATTATTAATAAACTTTTGGTTACCAATTGACATGCCATTCATATAAGCATACCAATTATTAATGATTAAATTATTGGCAATCAAGATATTATAACAAGACTCGTAAATAGCAATATAAGAGTTAGCAAAAAACATATTATTAATTACCTGAGGCATAGAATCTGGACTATTATTAGTACTTATATACACACCGGCACCATTGCCCCACCTAAAGAGCCAAGACCCGTCATCTTCATGATTCATTGCAATATTTTTAATAAATTCACAATTTGCAATAATCGGCTCAATATTCTCTGCTTTAAAAGCGATAGCTCCACCATGCTCATAAGTTCTATTTAAAACAAATTTACAATAACTAATTAAGTTTGTACTGTTAGAGTAAATTGCTCCACCGTATTCTAAACACATGTTGTACTCAAAAGTACAATTATAAAACTCAATATTGTTTCTGTTTGTAATTAAAACAGCACCACCAGAGTTATTATCCGGTTTTACTGCTTTACCATAGCTAAACTTACAATACTCAAACAAAGATGAATCTGAACAAGTAGATGGGAGGAAATGTATCCCATCCCATCCACCTGCTTCGTATTGTGCTGTGTCAGCAAAATCTGTTTTATCAGCTACAGTAAAAACAATAGTATCCTGCACATTACCCAAAGCCAAAATGCAGCCATAAGCCTCAATTCTATAATACCCTTCCGCAATTATTTTGGTGCCGGGAGCTATTTCTAAAATTATATCTTCGGGTATGTTGACATTGCCCTCTAAGAACACTGTATCGTAATCCCACACAGTACCTTGGTCAACACTTCCACTAAAGTATATGTTTTGCGAAAAACATAATGTAAAAGCGAACATAATTAAGCTTAGAAAAATTACAGTTTTCATTTATTTTAGTTTTTTGTAAATATATAAAAGTTTGATTAAAGCATTACCACCTAAAACAAAACTATTTTACTCTTAATCTAATTCTAATGGATAGTTTAATGTCCCATATCTATATTTAGCTTCATGATAATAAGATGGTGCCCATTCATAAGCATGAACGGTTATATAATAAAATGATTTACCAGACGGGGTCTTTTCCTCTGCATGATTTATAGTATTACTAAAGTATAAATTCATTTGTGAAGGTGATAAACATGGATCAAAATCAGCAAACATTGGGTAATCTTGTGAGGTTGATGGAGCTAAAGTAGTCCAATCAACATTGCTGAACCAACAACCTGCTGGATAAGTTCCATACATGCCATTCAAATAAACTTCAAATATTTCAGCAGCACCAGTACCTATACAACCAGAATAATCACCACATTTACCGCCATCGTCATAATGCCAATATTGATCTGACCCAAAATATGGGCCAGTTGTGCCACACAATTTATTATCAACACCGTAAGAATATGCAATATATAATTTAAATTGATTGTTTTCAGTTTCTGGTTCCAAATCAATAAAAGTAATATTAAAATTTTGTTCGGTTCTAAATTCTTTCTTTAAGCTATTTATTAAAGAAGATAAATCGTCATATATTTGAAACAACAAATCATCTTCAACTAAATCATTTTCATTTAAGCAATAATCAATTGCTATACTGTCCAATTTATTAACTTGGTAGAACTCATGATTTTTACCGTATTCATAATTTAAGGCAGCTTCAATATACCAATTTGCTTCATTAATAGTTAAGTCTTCGAAACAAACCTTTGCTTCCTTAGCATCAAAAAACAATAGAACTTTTTCTAATGGACTTTGTTCTGCTAATTGTTGAATAATACCACCTTCCTTCTTACAAGAAATAATACTAATTGTAAAAAGAATTGCAAGAATAAGAAACATTTTAACACCTAAATTTTTCATAATTGTAATTTCTAATTAAATAATTTTTTAACACTACTAAAATACCATATATAAATAACTAAATCAGACACGACTGTTACATATTATACCCCCCCCCATATTTTTATCTTTGCGTGATAATTATTTATACATTATACCCTTAGGCACTATACACAAATTCTACAATTTTTTATAAATGGATATTTACTATTAATAATTGATATGCTTATAATCTAAAAGTTTCAAAAAACATATATTAGGATGGTACGTAGCTAATATTTTTTGCACTTAACGCGGAATGCTTGTTCGAAAACTTTAGCACTTATCTCAGAAACTCCATCTGCCACGTAAAAATGCATAAGTACCTTTACCATTTTCGTTATCAGGCAAGTTACTAAGAAAAGTTTGTACATTTAGGTTAAGTTCAAAATTATCGGACAACGAGACAGTTAATGCCGGTCCTATAAACGTAAAATTATTAGTAGGGCTATACATTCCGGCAATAGCAATTGACATTAAAGGGTTAATCGGATATGCAAGTGTCCCGAATATTGTATGCCTAAAAAAACCAAGATTTTTTGCATTAAGTTTTTGATTATAAAAAGCCATCATATTAAAATCGGTATCAGAGTCAATCCCCGAAGAGAATAAATACTCAAATTGAAGCATCAAAGAATTTTTAAAAGTATAATCATAACCTAGGGCTACAAGTGCAATCCCAATAGTATCTGATAAATTTTCTAAAGGATGGAAATAGCTTACTTCACCTCTAAAAGCTCCTTTAAGCAAATTACCTGACCAGCCAGTGCCAACTACTACATCATCATTTCTATAAAGCCCTGAAATAAATTGTATGTCGTACTGCCACTTATTGAATTGATATAGAACAGCAGCCGTAATTGATGTATCAGTATTAACCGCCGCCGCTAATTCTAATCGTGAAGCATAATTTAAATAGTATTGCATACGAATGGCATCAGTTCCGGGTTTTTCTTCGTAATCGAAATCAAAATAGTTATATGCATTAAACAAATCGTTAGGATTCCAGACAAAGGTTTGTCCCCAGTTTATTCTCTGTCGCCCTGTTGTTATTGCCAAATCGGCAAATTGAAAATCTACATATACCCTATCGATATTAGTATTAAAAAAGAATGCATTATTTTCGAAATAATTCCATGTAAAATCAAAAAAGCCTGTGTTATTATCTATCATTTCAGCATAAAGATTATTACCACTAGGTAAGCTCAACATTTGCACTTGCTGCCCGTAAAACACTCTGTTTCTTACACTTAGATTTAAACTCAAGTAATTTTTAGGGTAATAAGCAAAATCTACTCTATTATGAATAAGGTTGTCGGTAATCCAATCTTCACGAATATCGGTAAATGTTGTAGTTTGCATATATTTTAGGTAACCGCCTACAGTAAGCTTAGGATTTGATTCCTGCGAGAATGCAGGGAATGTAATAATTACAATAACAAAGCAAATTATTAACCGATACAGTTTCATTCTTTTATTTGTCGAGTAAAAAATCAATTATATTCATCCACTTTATACCGTCCCCATTTGTCGTAAATCCACTTCTATCGAGAGATAAGACGTATTTTTGATAACTATCTGAAATACCGGAAAACGCACCATATTCACGAGAAATAACCTTTTCGTTTGTAAGCGAAGTACAGACTTGAATATAAGTTTTTTCATTATTATATGTTGCAATAAAATCCACCTCTTTATCTTTTACCTTACCAATATTTATCTGACAACCTCGTGAAAGCAATTCAATCAATACAATGTTTTCAAGTTTCCCGGAAATTAAATCAGGAGAATTACCTACCGAATTTAAAGCTAAACCTGTATCAGCAAGATAATATTTTTCATAAGTTTCAAGAAGCGATTTACCGATAATATCGTAACGCTTAATTTTATAAATTATAAGAGCATCCATAACATACTGCAAATAATTAAGTACAGTATCAGTAGATATTTTATTCCCCTGCGATTTAACAAAATCACTAATACTTTTAGCACTTGTAATATTACCAGTATTCGAAGCAATAAACTCCATAATTTTATTGAGCATTGCAACCTCTTTAATTTTGTTTTTTAAAATCACATCTTTAAGCACCAGAGTACTGTAAATTGATTCGAGATACTGACGTAAAATGCTTTCTTCCCAAACGAGATTATGCAGTCCCGGAAATCCCCCATACTTAACATATTCAGAAAAGACAGTACTATCATCAGCAAAACCATTATTTAGGGTATATATCTCCCTGAATTCAGAAAAACTAAATACATAAAGTTTAAATTCAATATACCTTCCTGTAATCAATGTGGCTAAATTTGAAGATAACATCCTAGCATTTGACCCACTTATAAATATATCATATTTATTTTCGGCGAGAAACGAATTTATAGCCCTTTCCCAATCTTCAATTTCTTGTACTTCGTCAATAAACAGGTAGTACTTTTTATCATTAACCTTTACTTTCTTTGAAACAAACCTATGCAAATCAGAATAAGTTTTAATCGAATCAAATTCAAATAATTCTTTATTGATGCTTATTATCTGGTCTTTACCTACTCCGTTATTAATTAAATAATTTATTATCTGTTTTAGAAAGGTACTTTTCCCACAACGGCGTATCCCTGTTATTACCTTAATTAATGGTGTATCAATAAATGGTAAAAGTCTATTTAAGTATTCATCTCGATTAATCATAAATATTATATTTTTCCTCAAAAATACAAATTTTATTTCGAGTACAGTCGAAATTCTCTATGTTTTTACGTTTTATTTCGAGTACAGTCGAATTCTTTTTTGTGATTTTTATTATACAGACTCATTTTTCGTTACAATACTATAATACTAGCT
>JAQVOJ010000037.1 GCA_028702675.1 Bacteroidales bacterium | reverse complement strand
CTTATAATCATTCAAATTCCATTATATCAGCTAATTTGTAGATTTTAAAATATCCGTTTACAAACGGTAAGCCGTTACTAACGGTTAACAACGAATAAATAATTATTACGCATAATCTTATAATCATTCAAATTCCATTATATCAGCTAATTTGTAGATTTTAAAATATCCGTTTACAAACGGTAAGCCGTTACTAACGGTTAATAACGAATAAGTAATTATTACGCACAAACTTATAATCATTCAAATTCCATTATATCAACTAATTTGGACATTTTAAAATATCCGTTTACAAACGGTAAGCCGTTACTAACGGTTAACAACGGATAAATCATATTTATTTTGAAAAGAATAATGCTCTTTAAAAAGCAAGTCAAATAATAACTATAAAACTAAAATCACATTATTTTAACAATCAAATAAAAAGATAACTCCAAAATTGGTTGTATATTTGAGTTTTATTATTTCACTTTTTGTGAAGAGTGAAATCTAAAGTTATATAGTTTGTGATTGATCAAAACACCATAGAGCGAGTACTTGAAACAGCCCGCATAGAAGAAGTAATTCAAGATTTCGTATCTCTGAAAAAACGTGGTGTAAATTATATTGGATTATGCCCTTTTCATAACGAAAAAACACCCTCGTTTACAGTTTCACCTTCAAAAGGAATTTTTAAGTGTTTTGGATGTGGCAAAGGTGGTAATTCTGCACATTTTATAATGGAGCACGAACATCTTAATTTTATTGAGGCAATAAAATATCTAGCAAAGAAATACAATATCGAAATTGAAGAAAGAGAATTAAGTGAAGAAGAAAAACTGCTTAGCAACGAGCGAGAAAGTATGCTAATAGTTTCATCATTTGCTCAAAAATATTTTAACGACATGCTTCTTAACAATGATAGAGGTATTGCCATAGGTTTGTCTTATTTTCGTGAAAGGGGTTTTAACGATACTATTATAAATAAATTTGGATTAGGTTACTGCCCCGATGGTGGCGATGACTTTACAAAATCTGCTCTTGCTAAAGGATACAAAATAGAATATCTTGAAAAAACCGGCCTTAGTATTACTCGCGAGAATCGTTCTTTCGACAGGTTTAAAGGCAGAGTAATGTTCCCTATCCATAATATTGCAGGCAGAGTAATAGGCTTTGGTGGACGTACTTTAAGTACTGATAAAAAAATCGCAAAATATCTTAATTCACCGGAGTCAGAAATTTACCATAAGAGCAAAGTACTTTACGGCTTATTCCAAGCTAAAAATACAATTGTTAAAAACGATTTATGTTATTTGGTAGAAGGATATACAGATGTAATCTCTCTCCACCAAAGTGGCATCGAAAATGTAGTAGCCTCATCAGGGACTTCGCTTACCGAAGGACAAATAAACCTACTTAAACGATTTAGTCAAAATGTATGTATTTTATACGACAGCGATCCAGCAGGTATTAAAGCTTCGCAACGAGGAATTAATATGCTTTTAGAGCAAGGAATAAACGTGAGTGTTGTTTTATTTCCAGAAGGTGAAGACCCCGATAGTTATGCCCGTAACCATAGTAATACCGAATTATTAGACTACATCAATAACAATACAGACGACTTTATTCGGTTCAAAACTAATCTCCTGCTTGCCGAAGCTAAAAACGACCCTATAAAACGTGCAGGACTAATTCGTGATGTTGTAGAATCAATAGCTGTTATTTCTGATGGTATAAAACGTACTGTTTATCTTCAAGAATGTAGTAATATTTTAGAAATTGATGAACAAATATTATATGCCGAAACAGCAAAACTAAGACGAAGAAAGTTTCAGGAACAAGAAAAACAAAAACAACGAGAAAATCTTAAACTTAATAATCCTCCTACTCCACCCGTACCTTCGTTTTTGCATAATGTTTACAGCGAAACACTTGAGAAAGAAATTATCAGAGTTTTATTACTGTATGGGAATGAAATTATTCGAGTAGTAGCAATAGATGAACCTAATAGAGACCCTGATGATATCAAGATAGCCAATTATGTTATAACCGAAATTAGAAACGATGAACTCGAATTAAGCAATCTTATATATTTAAAAATATTTGAAGAAATTGAAAAATTTGCAAGTAATAATATAGATATAAAACCCGAACATTTTATTAATCATCACGACCCTGAGCTAAGCCATGTTGCCGCATTATTATGTTCGCAAGGATATAAGCTAAGTAAACTTTGGAGTAAGTATGGTAGTGCCCCTGGCGACGAAAGACTTAGATTATCTTCCTTGGTTCCTGAACTTATTATGAGTTTTAAACGAAATATTTTAGAATTAGGTCTCGAAAAGATTCAGAAACTAATAGTTGAAGCCGAAACTAATAAAAACTTTGATAGATTAAAAGAATTGGCATCAGATCAGATTAAAATTATGAATCTTATTTATAAACTAAGCAAAATTCAGAATAGAGTTTTACTCCGATAATTTTATTTATAAAAACTCAACTTTCTTACAAATGGATCGTATCCCATACCTCTAAGTCTATAGGCTGCATCCTGAGCTTCGGCTCGTGAGTTGAATTCACCAACATAATAGCGGAACCAACCATCTTGCCCACGATGTAATGTAACTCCAACTAAATCAGCAAAATAATCAACCGGTTTCTCGTTTCGCAAAGCCATAACTTGAACCGTGTATTTACCCGAATAGCCAGAATTATTATTAATTGCTTTTCCTCCGTGAGCTGCAATAGCAGCATTGTCGAGAACAATTTCGCTAGGTATTAATAAAGACTCTGTTCCTTGCTGTAATACTTTAAACTCAACTCTTCGGTTGTATTGGCGACCAGCCGGATTATCGGAACCATCAGGGAATAAATTTTCGGCAATTGGTTCTGTTTCTCCATATTTTTGGGCTATTAAATTATCTTGCTTCACTCCTTTGGCTACTAAGTAATCTTTTACAGCTTTAGCTCTACGATACGATAATAAATAATTATATTCGTGTGTGCCAAGATAATCGGTATGTCCTGCCAATTCTAACCTTGCTGTTGGATTATTTACCATATATTCTGCTAATATACTAAGATTTTCAAAATACTTCGATTGAACCTCATATCTATCAAATGCAAAATATACAGGATCTACATAAACAGTATCTCCCCTAAACACAATATCACTTTGGGTACTATCTTCAACAGGTAAATTATGAACATCAGCAATCAAACTGTGCTCCGACATTTCAATTGCATATACATCATTATAACCTGCCGGAAAATCACCGTTAAAATAAATAATTCTTTCATTAATTCCATTAGTAACCAAATAATCTACGATTTTATCGGAACGCTGCTTAGTCAAGAATTCGGTTTCTCTTCCAACAGGATAATTAACATTTATAAGCATATCTTCCGATTGGTTATATCTTGCAATTACCTTATCCAGATTATATTCAGTGCGTTCAGCAAAAACATCAGATTCTGTTTCAAAATATGCAGTATCTTGATATTTATATGCTATTAACGCAATTGGGTCGAGCGGTATAGGTTCATATCTACTTTCAAAAGTTTTTAGTTGTTCTTTCTCCGGCGAAACCTCTATAGAAGTAACCAAATGACCTGCAGCATCATATTCAATCAAATAATCTTCTCCAGGTTTCAATATCAAATAATACCTACCCTCATCTTTATTGGCACGTGAAACGCCTTGAACTAACTTGCTATTTTTATTAATCACTTTAATTTTAAGGTCATCAGGAACATTATTATTGATATCTGAAACTATACCCGAAAAGACCACCATTTGATTTATATAAATACCATTTTGTAAAATTTCGTAAATATCGTAATCACCAAACCCTTCGGGTTTTACCGAAGCTAAATAACCTCTTCGTCCATCCATATTCAATACATATGAAACATCATCACCTGTTGTATTTATGGGATATCCAAGATTTATTGGGTCTGCATATTTGTTATCACTAATTATTTTTGTATAAAATACATCAAAACCACCCATCGAATTATGCCCTTTAGAACTAAAAAACATCGTTTCACCATCGGGATGAACAAATGGTGTTTCCTCGTCATAAATAGTATTGATGTTATTGGGTAAACATTTAGGCTTACTCCATGTATTATCGGGTAATAAATGCATAACATAAATATCGGTACCACCTACAGCATCATCAGCTTCTCTATCGCTCACAAAATATAAAGACTTCCCATCAGGAGATAATGCAGCATGAGTTTCACGATATTTTGAATTAATTTCGGGACCTAATCGCTCCGGATCACTCCAAACATCAAGCGTTTTATCGCTATGTGTAATCATTACATTACCTAAAAACTCGTTTATGCTACGAAAAAAGAACATAGTTTCTCCATTTGCCGAAAGACCTATTACTGACTCATTTGTTCCGGTATTAATATTTTCGCCTATTCTAACAGCTGGCATCCACACAAAATTTTCGTCTTTACTCATAAAAATATCTTCGTCCTGATTGTATAAGGGCTCTTCTGGCTTTGGTCGTTGCGATGTAAAAAATAAATAGTTCTCGTTCATATCAATAACAGGAGAATGATCGGCATAATCACTATTTATATTTCTTCCCAAATTACGAATCTCAGCATCAACAGGATTAGCAATAAATTCTATAGCATTATCTGTAAGCTCAATTTCTCTATTTAATATAGAAATTAATTCTTCATTAATTTTTTTACTTGGGTCTAGTTTATCTAATAATGTGTTATAAGCATCTTTTGCTTCATCAAATTTGTAATTATAATGATAAGCCTGCCCTAAGTATAGCAATGCTTCTAGTGGAGCATTTCTTTCTCTATGATTATCGGGCTTATAAGATTCCGAAATCGATTGTGAAGCTTTTTCAAGATATTTTTCGGCTCTATTCTGTGAAATCCTGCTATGCAAATAACAAATTCCAATTTTATAGTTTAAATTAGCATTATCAGGGTCTTGATTCTCAAGTTTTAACAATATTTCTAAGGCTTCTTCGTAATTAAGTTCGTACATAAAAGCCTCAGCATCATAAAACTGATTAATAAATTTACGATCAGGTTTAATTGTTTCACTCTCTTGAGAAAATAACAATACTGAACAGAATATAAATATAATAAAATAGAATAGCTTTTTCATAAATTGCAGTTTTACTGTAAGTTGTAAAAGTATAATTTAATTTTACAAATTAAAAATTATTTTTTAATGAAATTAACAACAACCTCAATAATTGAGTTAATATCGTATCCACACTCTTTAATAAGTTCTAATTGTGAACCATGCTCAACAAACTTATCAGGAATTCCTAATCGCTTAATATCCCCTTTATATTTTCTATCAGCGGCAGCTTCTAAAACTGATGTTCCAAATCCACCCACAATAGTTCCATCTTCAACTGTAACGATTTTATCAAATTTTTTAAATATTTCGTCTAACAATTTTTCGTCGAGTGGTTTTAAAAATCTAAAATCGTATTGTGCCACTGATATACCATCTTTAGATAAGTTTTCGCAAGCTTGCTTAGCTTTAATTCCGGCAGTTCCTAAACTTAAAATGGCAATATCTTTACCATCTTTAATTTTTCGTCCTTCACCTATTTTCAATTCTTCTAATGGTTTTTTCCAGTCTTTATGAATACCTCGCCCTCTTGGATATCTTATTACAAAAGGAAATTTATTTTTCTCGAGTTGTGCTGTAAACATAAGATTTCGAAGTTCTATCTCATCCATTGGAGCAGCAATAACAAAATTAGGGATACATCTCATAAAAGCTAAATCAAATGCTCCATGATGTGTAGCTCCATCGTTTCCTACAATACCACCTCTATCGAAGCAAAAAATCACGTGTAAGTTTTGTATTCCTACATCGTGAATAATTTGATCGTATGCTCTTTGAGCAAATGTACTGTATAAATTGCAGAATGGTAATAAACCGGCTTTTGCAAGACCTGCTGAGAATGTAACTGCATGTTGTTCGGCAATTCCTACATCAAAAGTTCTATGAGGCATTTCACTCATCATTTTGTTTAATGAGCAACCCGATAGCATTGCCGGTGTTACAGCAACAATATTTTTATTCTTTTCTGCAAGTTCAATAATTGTATCTCCAAATACATCCTGAAATTTTGGAGGAATATTTTTATCATTTTCGCATTTTATTGCTCCGGTAGTTTTATCAAATACTCCCGGTGCATGCCAAACAGTCTGATTTTTTTCAGCCTCTAAAAAACCTTTACCCTTAGTAGTAATGCAATGCAACAGCTTAGGTCCCTTGATCGTTTTCATATCTTGAAAAACTCTAACCAAGTATATTACATCGTGTCCATCAACAGGTCCGAAATAACGAATATTTAAAGACTCAAAAATATTAGAACTTTTACTTACAAAAGTTTTTACTGCGTTATTAACTCTTTGAACTATACCCTGTGCATTTGGTCCCAGTTTATTTACTTTGCCAAGAATGCGCCAAACATCGTATTTAACACGATTATATGTGCGTGAAGTTGCAATATCGGTAAGATATTCCCTTAAAGCACCGGTATAAGAATCAATAGCAATTTTATTATCGTTTAATACAACCAACACATCACTTTTTTTCTCTGCCAAATTATTAAGAGCCTCGAAAGCCATACCTCCAGTCATACTTCCATCGCCGATAATTGCAATCACTTTACGGTCTTCGCCTTTGTTTTGTGCCGCAACAGCCATTCCTAAAGCTGCCGAAATTGAAGTAGAACTATGACCTACCCCAAAAGCATCATATTCGCTTTCTTTGGGAGAAGGAAATCCACTTATACCTTTATATTTACGATTTGTTTTAAACCTATCTTTACGCCCTGTAAGTATTTTATGTCCGTATGCCTGATGACCTACATCCCAGATTAATTGATCAAATGGCGTATCATAAACATAATGTAGTGCAACAGTGAGTTCAATTGCTCCTAAAGATGCACCAAAATGCCCAGGATTGCAAGAAACTTCATCAATAATAAACTCTCTTAGCTCTTCGCATAATTGAGGAAGCTCACTAATATCAAGCTTTCGTAAATCTTCCGGAAAATTTACTCTATCTAATATGCACCCAGCATTTTCTTTCATAATTCGTTAACACAAAAATATAACTTTTATCCATTAAGAATAAATTAATCATTAACAACTAATTGTAAATAACTAACAATAAAACATTACAAAAATCTGCTGTTTATTATATAAATTTGTTTATTAATTGTTTTATGTTCTAAATAAAAGCAAAATTATGAAAACAAAATTTTTATCTATTATAGCATTGGCGATATTTACAGCCAGTCTGTTTTCTTGTGTTCCTGCTCGTAAACTCGAAGAAGTAAAAGAAGCAAAAGACCAGTGTGAAGTTGAACGAAAAGAACTAAAAGGCATAAACGAAGAATTAACAACTACAAATAATGAACTTACTGACGAAATTGCCAGTATGAAATCAAGAATACAAGCTCTTCAGCGGGATACTGCTATAAAAGGGAATTCGTACCGCACTCTAACTCGCCAATACGATAAAATAAATGAACTCTATGATCAACTTTTAGCTAATACCGAAAAACTAAGAGCAGGTGCTGATGCTGAAACTCAGAAAGCATTACAAATGCTTCAAGAAACAAGAGACTTACTACAAAAGAAAGAAGATGAGCTTAATGCTCTTGAAGCAAGGCTCAACAAAGAACGTTCAAACCTTGAACTTTTAAGATCACAACTCGAAATTAAAGAAAAACAACTCGAAGGAAAAGAAGCCCGCGTAAAAGAATTGGAAGCTATTCTTAATCAGAAAGATTCAGTAATGAATGCATTACGAAAAAAAGTATCTGATGCACTTCTTGGCTTCGAAGGCGAAGGACTTACCGTAACAATGAAAGACGGTAAAGTTTATGTTTCACTAGAAGAAAACTTACTTTTTAAATCGGGAAGATGGGATGTTGACCCTAAAGGGCAAGAAGCTTTAACTAAACTTGCTAAAGTTCTAGAAACAAATACTGACATCAACATTATGATTGAAGGACACACAGACGATTTGGCTTACAGACCAAATGGGAATATAGACGATAATTGGGATTTAAGTGTAAAAAGAGCAACAGCAATCGTAAAAATAATCTTGCAAAACTCGGATGTAACTCCAGAAAGATTAACTGCTGCAGGAAGAGGAGAATTTGTTCCAATTGACGACAGCAAAACAACTGAAGCAAGAGCAAAAAACAGAAGAACAGAAATTATCTTAACACCAAAACTTGATGAACTATATAATTTATTTAAAGAGTAAGCGACGATTCTTTTAATTAATTCTAAGCTGCTACAATATTTGTGGCAGCTTTTTTAATTTTGCAAACAAAAATTGAATACGATATATTTAAAATATCTTACATCTTATAAATTTAAGAATTATCTAAAATCAAGATTGTCATACACTAAATCTATCGGGAAAACGACTAATCTTAACCCACCATTGCCATGGGCACTAAGTATTGAACCAAATAATACTTGTAACTTAAACTGTATTGCCTGCCCTGTCGGAAATAATTCTTTAAGTCGAGATACTGGATATATGGATATTCAGGTTTTTAAAAATATTATTTCTCAAACAAAAAAACATCTAATATACCTAAATTTATATTTTCAGGGAGAATCACTTTTACACCCGCAAATTGGTAAAATGATTGAAATTGCACACAATAACAATATATACACTTGCATATCAACAAACGGTCAATTAATTAAACAAAATATTGAAAATATTGTAGATAGCGGATTAAATAAACTAATAATTTCAGTTGACGGATTGAAAGAAGACACTTATCAAACATACAGAAAGGGTGGTACATTAAAAAATATAACTCAAGGTATTGAAAAACTTAATGCTTATAAAAACACACACAATAAAAAAAATCCTCACATCGAAATTCAGTTTATTGTAATGAACCATAATCAACACGAAATACGAAATCTTAGTAAGTTTAAAAAACAATTCAAAACAAATTCAAAACGATTAAAGTCGGTACAAATTTACTCTATGAATAATATAAACCTACTACCCGACATTGAAAAGTATTGCAGATATAGAATTGTTGATTCAAAACTTATAATAAAAGGCAATTTAAGAAACCAATGCTATCGTATGTGGAGTTCGTCCATTATTACATGGGATGGCAATGTCTTACCTTGTTGCTTTGATAAAGACGCAAAACACATAATGGGAAATTTAAAAAACAATAGTTTTAAAGAAATATGGTACAACAAAAGATATTATGATTTTAGAAAAAATATTTACACTTTTCGTAAAGGAATAACAATGTGTAATAATTGCACCGAAGGTCTAAACATTAGATATTAAAACGATAATGAAAATTTCTTATGAAGCATATTTATCTATAGGAGGTAATCTCGGGAACAGGCTACAAAATATTTATGACACACATAAACTTGTGAAACAACAGCTTGGATTAATTAAAGATTATTCACCTATATACATTTCAGAACCTTGGGGATTTACGCATAAAAAATATTTTTTAAATCAGATTATAAAAATAGAAAGCAACTTATCAACTGAATTCTTATTAAAACAATTACAGAGTATTGAGAAAGAACTAGGACGACAAAAAAATATTACAAACAATTATCAAGGTAGAACGGTAGATATCGACATCATTAGTTTAAATAATATAATAATTAACAAACCTGAATTTAAAGTTCCTCACCCTCATCTATCAAAAAGATTATTTGTTTTACTTCCTTTGTATGATATTTGTCCATATTGGCAACATCCAATTTTTAATAAACCTATAAACCTATTGATAAAACACTGTCCCGATAAATCTCAGATACGTAAATTAAATTGTTTAAGACATGAATGATTTGTATTACATGAAACTAGCAATAGAAGAAGCAAAAAAAGCTTTTTCTGAAGATGAAGTACCAATAGGAGCAATCATTGTAAGTAGAAATAGAGTAATTGCCCGTGCACATAATATGACAGAAACATTAAATGATGTAACAGCACATGCTGAAATATTAGCAATAACAGCTGCCGAAAACTTTATAGGAGGCAAATACTTACGTGATTGTACAATGTATGTAAGTCTCGAACCCTGTGTAATGTGTTCTGGAGCAATTGCATGGAGTCAGCTTAGCAAATTAGTTTATGCTGCAAAAGATTTAAAAAAAGGCTACACCGCAGTTTGTGGAAATATATTACATTCCAAAATTGAAATTGTTACTGGTATTTTACAACTCGAAAGCGAAGCATTAATAAAAGATTTTTTCGCAAGAAAGAGAAATCCTAAAATTTAAGTTTAACAAGGTCTATTCGCGTATCAGTAATTTTTATAATCTTGAAATAAAACTTGCGATTATTTTCCTCTATTTCAATTTCTTGATTTTTTTCAGGAAAATCACCATAATGATACAATATGTAACCGGCAATAGTTTCATATTCTTCATTTTCGTTTAATCCGATTTTAAAATTCTCATTAATTGTATCAACCTCTAATCTACCGCTAAAAATGAATTCATTTTTATTAATTTGTTTACTCACAAGTTCCGAGAAATCATGTTCATCTTCAATTTCACCAAATATTTCTTCTACAATATCTTCGATAGTAACAATTCCCGCAGTACCCCCAAATTCGTCAACTACTACAGCAATGCTCTTATTTTCTTGAATAAACTGCTTTAATAGTTTGTTTGCAGGTAAAGTTTCGGGGACAAATATTAAGGGCGTAATAATATTTTTAAGTTTTTGCGGATTTTTAAACACACTTAAAATATGTACAAATCCAATTATATCATCAATTGTATCTTTATAAATTAAAATGCGTGAGAATCCGCTACTTATAAAGCCTTGTCGAATATCATCAATAGATGATGTAGATGCAAATGCACACAATTCGGTACGTGGAACCATACACTCTCGCAATTTTATTTCAGAAAAATCGAGAGCATTTTGAAATATTTTTAAATCGTTTTCTATCAATTTATCATTTGATTCAGACTCTTCGTTTAGCTCGTTTAATGTATAATCGATGTCTAATTTACCAAATGCTTTTTCTTGAGTTCTCTGTGAAATTTTAATGCCTAAGAAAATCTGCATCAAAACTTTTGAAATCCACATTGCAAATTTTACAATAGGATAAAACATATAGTAAAAAATTAATAGAGGCCATGTAAAAAACTTCAATGCAGAATTATTTACTATTCTAAAAAGTGTTTTTGGAAGGAATTCAGCAGTAAACAAGATAATAAGTGTTGAAACAATAGTTTGCAGCAATAAAACGGCAAATGAAGAATCTATTATTTTAAAAAAAACAGGTTCTAATAATTTTGCCATAAAAATTCCATAAATTACAAGAGCAAAATTATTACCAACAAGCATTGTACTAATAAATTGGGAAGGATTATTAGAAAAAGTAGTTAGAATCTTAGAATTAAAACCACTTTGTTTTTTATCAATTTCTAATCTTAATTTATTTGCAGAAACAAAAGCTATCTCCATCCCTGAAAAAAAAGCTGAAAATATTATTGATAAAATAATTATGATAAAACTACTCATTTTAAACTATAATTATCTATTTCGTTTTTCCATATTTCGTCTTGAAATAAATCTAACAGCAAAAATTGCAAAACAAATTATTCCGAGTGCATAAAACACCCAAACAAATTGCGAGCTAACTTCGCTGGTGCGGGTCAGTCCGGCAACAATACAAAATATACCCATAAGTATATATGCAATTTCTATAATAATGTTAAATCGTTTTTTATTCATCTTCATTAATATTAAAACTCCCTTTTGGATTAAGAATTTTCCATTTACTAAAGTCTTGATTAGATTCAAATCCATTTCCATATAAGACTTCATCTTGTGTTGTAATTCGTACAAAAGCATCAGAAAAAATCAATTCTTTTTCAATATCCCAAAACAGTTGTTCGGTATTAAGCTGTTCTCCTGTATTTAGATTTATAGCTTCAACATTTTTTCTAGCGTCCCAAATGTTTTCGTTTACCAAATATTTTGCATATTCACATGTAAGTGTTCCGGTAGTATTGAAGTTATCGTCAAAAAATTTCACATCCAATCCTTCAGGATACTCATCGTATGCATTTTCTTTATTTTCGAATCTCAAGAGTTTTGGTGCAGTAAGAATTACCTTAACACATCCGGAGTCGCTATAAATAGTTTCGATCTCGTTAACTATTAAAGATGCCATATCACTAGTACGTGTAATTTGATTAACCTTTTCGATATCATTTTCGCAACTACCAAAAATTGTAAATCCGGCAATTAAAGCCGGAATTACAAATTTATGTGATATGATTTTTTTTGTTTTCAATTAGTTACTGGTTCTTACCGTAGTTGTTTCGTTTATCCAACAACCGACATTCACAGATTGGCCTACATTAGTATCATACCAAAAAAGTTTTTCAGTAGTTGGAAAACGAGCCGAATATATAGAAATATACTCGTTAGCTTCTTTTACCAAATTTTCGCTATTATCAACACTTTTAGCTTTTACGAACTGATCTACAATCAGCCAATACATTGCCCATTGTTCAAGCTCTGTTTCACTACAATCCGAAATAGAAGCTGCATAAATTTTACCAATTAATGAATAAGCTCTGCCATAATTTGGATCAATACCTAATGCTTTTCTAGCATATTCACGAGCTCTTGGGAAATTTTGCATTTGACTATAATACAGTAAAGCCAATTCGTAATAAAGGTCGGCGAGTTTTTTATCTTCCATCGACATTTCAATAGCTTCGAGGTAATATTTTTCGGCTTTTTGCGATTCAGAAAGTTTAAAAAACAATTGTCCTAAAGAATGAGCAGCAGTAGTTGACTTTTCAATTTCGAAAAGTTTTTCGGCTACTTGAGAGTATAAATCACTCAATATACACTCATCTTCACCACCTTTTTCGAGCAGATACAATATTTTTTTAAGCATATCCACATCATCGGGATTTTCTTGAAACTTGGGTGTATATAAGTTAATTATAGCTTCACAATTAGCAGCTCCACTATTTACAAATATATCTTCAACAATTGCCATTAAATCATTAAGCCGTGCAACATCCTTATTTTTACCTGCAGCATTAGCTTGTTCAATCTGCATATCAACATTTTCTGAAATTTTCGCATAATTTTCAACCACTTCCTCATCAGAGATTATATCATTTTTATATAATGCTACCGAAACATTCATAAGGTTTCCAAGTACAGATCTTTCAGTTTCTATTCCTTCAAGTTCTAAAGCAGTCTTATACATTTCATAAATTTTAGTTACTTCTTGTGATCTGTACTTAAGCATGTCGTTTGCTTTACGTCCCAATACACGTCCTTCTTCACCAAAATATTCAATACGTTGGTCGTAAACCATTAATAAAGTATCAACATATTTTTCTCTAATTTCAGTATCTTCGGTATTGTTAATCATATAGTCAACAATGCTTGTACCATGTATATAAATATTTTTTGTTGATGCAGGGCAATTAATGAAACACCATCTCCATGCAGGGATTGCATCTTTAATGTTATTTTGTTTATAAAACTGATCGTAAGTAGATAGTTTTACTCTACACATTTCGGGGTCATCACCAAATTTTGAATCATCTTGAGCATTTATTACTGTACCAGACAGGATTGCTGTTAAGACTATTAATATTACTTTAATCGTTTTCATTTTCTAAATTTTTAATCGAACTTTCTTTTTACAAACCACATATCGGAAAAACTAAAATTTAAACTTAAAACAGCATATCGTTCTCTTATGAGATTGTTATCAACTGTTCCTCTTTGTCCGAGTTCAACGGCTATATTAAAACACGACTTAGAACGCTTAATTGGTAATCCAAATCCAAAACTTATGCCAAAATCAGAAATCTGACCGCCCATTTCACTTAAATTAAGGTATGTGTTGTCATAATAAGCACCAAAGCGATATCTCACTTTTTGAGCATATTTGATTGATGCACCTGAATATCCGGCAGGTATATATTCAAATCCGGCAGATATTCGCGAAGAATTTGTAAGTGAATCGGATACGCCAAAAAATAATGCATTACTCCAATTCTGATAAGAGTAATCAACTGCTAATGTAAATTTATCGCTGTAGCTATATCCCAAACCAACACCAAAGCTCATTGGGATTATAACCTCTCCTCGTTCCTGATTACTATAATACACTGTATCTATTACAGCAGAGCCTCCTGTTGCAAGTGAATTTGTTACAATCGATGATCTTCGGCTATTAAGCTTGTTATCAATAGAATACACTCCTCCAATAATTAAATTATTATTCTTCCACAAGTTTAATTTATACTGCATGCCAAACTCAAAACCGAAGTCGCTTACATTGATAGTATGAACTTCTTTAACATTTACATAACTACCCGTGTCATCATCAAAGTCAAGAGAGTTTTCTTGATATAGTTTTCCAAAATAGTAAATAACATTTACTCCCAAATTTAGATTTTTAATAGGATTAAACCCATTTCCCCACATTACTTGATTAATTCCACCTGATCCATAATAAATATAATTCTTTGGGATATCAAACTTATTGTCTTTTGATACAATATTATAAGACCTTGTGCTATAAGGTAATATTGCAAACGCAGAACCCCACCATTTAGCAATTGGAAACCCAAAAGCAAGATGCGAAAGCTGCAGATCGGTATTCTCCATACTTAAATCTGAGGTATTGTACGCTCTATATCCGCCATTGAAGCCGACATCAAAATTAAATGTAAGACTATCGGGCCGGGCAAAACTTGCCGGATTTTTAAAATTTAGACTATTATTTCCGAAAAAAACGTAAGAAGTTCCACCCATTGCACGCGATGTAGCAAAAGATTTTTGATATAAATCGCCCAAACCAAATCGAGTATATGGACTACCTACTTGCCCCTGACCCATTGAAACTATGGGCATTAAGAGCACTATTATTATTATATATTTATTCATTCAATTCAAGAATACTTTTTAAACCAAACAAAACAAGATTTGGCACGACAAAAATGTTACTTTTTAATGAATTTTCAAAAAAACATGCATCTCCTCCTGTAATAACAATTTTCAAATCTTTAAGCTTTCGTTTCCATTCATTAATATAAGCGAACATTTCGGCAATAATTCCATACTGCACACCTTTATGAATTGCCTCTTCGGTACTATTTCCAATTTCAATTACTGATTCTCTAAAGTTAAGTAACGGTAATCTTTTAGTAAAAGTATTTAAAGATTTATATCGCATACTTAAACCCGGAGATATATTACCCCCAATATAATCTCCTTTACCTGTTAAAATATCGTAAGTTATAGCTGTACCTGCATCTATAACAAGCACATTCTTATGGGGGAACAAAACCTTCGCTCCACAAACTCCGGCTAATCTATCGTTGCCTAAACTCTCAGGAGTTTTATATTTTATGTTAACAGGTAAATTAAGTTTACTATTGAATATTATATAAGGTATCTGTTCTGTTTCTAAAAAATGAGTCCATTCTTCTTCGTTTCCTGATGCAGATAATAAACATTTTTTGGTTGAAGAGATAAATTCACTGTTTTTAATTTCATAAGTGCTATCTACTTCCATTACTTTCCAAAACTCATTTCCACTAAAGAAACAAATTTTAATCCTCGAATTTCCTATATCAATTAACAATTTCATAAATAATTAGCAAAAATACATAATAATAATTAACTTATTTATGACTAATGTTAATATATATTTAATTAATAGAAAGTTATGAAAAATAATCTTTTCTAACGAAATATTTTATATTCACTTGAAAAATTCAAAGTATATTTCGGTGTGAAATATTTATTATATTAAAAAACTATTTTTAATACAAACAACTCAAAAATTAATATAAATCTCAAATTAAATCCGCAAATAATTTAGTGTAACACTCTAGGTGCTATAAAATTTTATTTATTGGCTAAAGTACATATTATTTTTATTATATTCGCAGCCTAAAATTTTATTAATAATTATTAACTTAAAATATTCATTGAATGGCTATTTTAGAGAAGATTAGAAACAGAGCCGGAGTGTTTGTTATCATATTTGTTGGAGTAGCATTATTCTTATTTGTAATAGATCCCAGCACATTTGATGCTTTATTTAGAAAAGTACCTAACGAAGTTGCAAAAATTGACGGGACAAAAATTGCATACGAAGAATATCTTGAAGTATCGCAGATGCACGAAGAATGGTTGAAAATTGCTCAACAAACTACAAATATTGATGCAGAAACGATGAATGCTGTGCGTGAGCAAACATGGAACGATATTGTAAGAAAGTATATCCTTGAAGATAATTTGGACGAATTGGGTATTAAAGTAAGTGAAGAAGAAATGGAAGATATGCTATGGGGTAATCATATTCACAGTATTATACAAACAAACTTCACAAATCCTAACACAAACAGAATTGATACTGCAATGATACAGCAGTATTTTAACAGCGCTGACCAAGACGCAAGCGGACAGCAAACTTTTGTTACCAATTATCTTAAAAAAATGATAATTCAAGACAGATTAATCACAAAATACAATACTAGCGTTTCCAAAGGGCTTTATGTTCCAAAATTTGTAGCTAAAGACGATTATGAGAGTAAAACAAATAAAGTCAATTTTGCTTTGATAGCGAGAAATTATAAGGAAATTGCAGATGAAGAAATAAAATTTAGCGATGCAGAACTTGAGGATTACTTTAAAGAGCACATTGAGAGGTATCAGGTAGAAGAAGACTATTGCGATATTGAGTATGTTGTTTTTGAAGTTAATCCTTCTCAAACAGATACAGCTAACGTATTAACAACAATAAAAAATCTTCAGAAACAGTTTGCAGAAACTGAAACACCTAAAATTTTCGTAAATCAACACTCTGATCAAGCGTATCACGAAGAGTTTTTAAGAAAAGAAGAACTCCCCCTAGATTTACAGACTGATTTTTTTGAATCCGAAAAAGGTACTGTAACTGATATATACTTTGATAATGGTAGCTTTAAAATATCTAGAATGCTTGATCGAAAAGTTTTACCAGACTCTGTTAGAGCCAGTCATATTCTTATAAGGCAAGATAGTTTGGTAAGTTTAGAACTTGCACATCAAAAAATAGATAGTCTTAAAAGTTTAATTGATAACGGAGCAAGTTTTGAGCAATTGGCAATGACACATTCACAAGACCCTGCCAATAGTCCACAAGGAGGAGATTTAGGATGGTTTGAATATGGTGCAATGGTAAAACCTTTTAACGATGTGTGTTTCGAAAATACAACCGGACACATTGAAGCAGTTGAGACTCAATATGGTGTACATCTTCTAAAAATTACTGATCAAGCAGAATCTTCCGAAATGATTTCTATTGCTACAATATCAAAGCGAATAAATTATTCAACTGAAACATTCCAAAGAATTTATGCTAAAGCAAGCACCTTTAGCGCAGAGAATAATACTGCAAGCTCGTTTGATAAAGCAGTTGTGGAACAACAACTTGTAAAACGTATTGCAAACAAAATCAAAGAAAATGATATAGAAATAAGGGGTTTAAGTTATCCTAGAGAAATAATTAGATGGGCATTTAAAGAAGATGTGGAAAAAGGCTCTATTTCACCGGTATTTGAATTAGAAAATATGTTTGTAGTAGCTAAACTTACAGCAAAACGCAAAAAAGGTAATGCAGAATTTGAAGATGTAAAAAAAGAGATTGAACCAATTATTATACAGAAAAAGAAAGCAGAAAAGTTTATTGCTGAATTTAATGAAGATTTAAAGCAAGGCTTAAAGCTCTCACAAATATCATCTAAATATAATCTAGTAATTGATACTGCAAAAAACATAAGTTTTAATACTTTCTCATTGCCAAAACAAGGTATAGAACCTAAAGTAATAGCAACTGCAGTGTATATGGCTAATGATGTAATATCAAAACCAATTGAAGGTAATAATGGTGTATATATTATTAAACCTATTCAAAAAACTGAAGCTCCTGCAAAAGAAGACTATTCAACTGACCAATTAACATTAATGAATGCCTTAAGTTCACGTGCTTCGTATCAAGCTTATGAAGCAATGAAAAAGAAAGCAGAAATTGAAGATATGAGGTCTAATTGGTTTTAAATAAATTAGCTTATTTTTTTAAAAGGTGATTTTCTAAAAATTGAAAATCACCTTTTTTCATTTAAAAAAACAAATATTAACTATCTTAATTTCAATTCATAAAGACTCCAAACAATAGGTTTATCCGTTTACAAACGTTTACAATCATTTAGTTTCGATAATAATTGTTTATTAACCGAATCCATTTTTCGAGCCATCTGATATTTGCATCAAATTTAAAATTTAATCGTTATGAAAAAAATGAGTAATTATGTTCAATTGATTGGGAGTGTAAATTCTCAGGTAAATGTAAAAAGGAGTATTAATGGTAAAAGCTATGCACGTTTTAACATGTGTACTTGCGATTATTATCGTGAAGCAGGAAGAAGAATTATTGATCGTCAGATTCACAGAGTTGTAGTTTGGGGTAGATTAGCCGAAGAGCTTGGCAGGTATCTACAATATGGTGACGAAGTTGTTATAGACGGATCAATTACAAAATATAGCATTAATAGCAGAGAGATAACAGAAGTTTTGGCTAGTAGTATTTTGTTTCCACATAAAAAACAAACTGCATAAAATAACTCTAAATTAATAATTATAAAAAGGGCTGCATAAATATTTATGCAACCCTTTTTCTTTAACATTAAAACCTATTCTACGATATTAACTGATATAAAGATAATCATTTATTTTCCGATACAAAGAATAATATCAATTACCCCAAACTAATAAGCTTTAATTTGTATGCAATTGACTACCAATGTTTTTGCTAATGTATGCAATAATAAAAACCATTTAACAAATAGACAACAAAAAGCATATTATTAATTACCTAAATTTTAGCACATTACGAATTCAGTATTCATACTCCACAAGATATTTGGTTAAGATTATAAACCAAATTAGACGAGGCATTTTTTTAGTATAAAAATTATTCTTAGCTTTGTATGAATTGAAAATAAATCATGGAGACACATAAAAATTTAGATCCCAGACATGAAGTGTTTAACCACAGTAACTCTGTATTTATACATTTGTGTGAAAAGGATAAGTCTTTATTATTTAACAACACCACTTATAGAAGTTTCAAAAAAAACGAAATAATCTTTAATGAAGGAACTCGTCCTTCGGGATTGATATGCTTAGCCCATGGTAAGGTTAAGATTTTTAAGGAAGGCGTAGGCGGCAGAGAGCAAATTGTAAGACTTGCTAAACCCGGAGGTTTTATTGGTTACAGAGCTCTTTTTGCAGGTCAGAATTATTTGTCGTCGGCAGTAGCTATAGAGAATTCTACGGTTTGCACTATCGACAAAGATGTCATTATCAGTATGATGAAAGAAAATCCCATTCTTACATTTAAAATTTTGAAAAATATGGCTACAGAATTGGGATATAGTAATGTTAGAACTGTAAACTTAACACAAAAGCATATTCGAGGACGTTTAGCAGAATCCTTACTTTCGTTAGCAGAAACTTATGGTTTTGAAGAAGATGGGATGACTATTATGGCATATTTGTCACGCGAAGATTTAGCAAATCTCAGCAATATGACAACGAGCAATGCTATAAGAACATTATCAACATTTGCATCAGAAAGAGTAATAGATATCGAAGGGCGAAGAATTAAAATAATGGATTATGCAAAACTGAAACGAATTTCAGATTTAGGATAATTTTTTCTTTTTAATATTAAGTTTAGGATATTGGCTTTTGGCACATATTTTTGTTTTTTATATTACAAAAAATTGTGCCAAAAGCCATTTCTTATGATAACAACTTCTTAACTACAACAGAAATTTGTTTACCATCAGCTTTACCTGCTAAACTTTTAGTTGCAATACCCATTACCTTGCCCATATCTGCAATACTTGAAGCGTTGGTTTCGGATATTATTTTCTCAATATTCTTTATGAGTTCCTCTTCACTAAAAGGTTTGGGCAAATATTGCATAATTATATCAGCTTCTGCTTTTTCAGCATTACTGAGTTCTGGCCTATTTTGCTGAATATAAATTTCTGCACTTTCGTTACGCTGTTTTACCAATTTTTGCATAATCTGAATTGCTTTATCATCAGAAATCTTATTGTCTGAAGATTTTGTTTGTTCCAAAAGAAATGCAGACTTTACAGCACGCAATGCTGTTAACTTTGTTTTATCTCTAGCCAACATTGCCTTTTTTATATCATCATTTATTGTTTCAACTATACTCATAACAAAATTTATTTATCAGTTTCATTATCAAAATCTAAAGTTCCCATCCCTTTTCTTCTTTTATAAGCTGGTTCGTTTTCTAATCCATCTAAATAGCTTGAGTCATTAAGTTTATTAATATCTTTAAGATGTTCGAATGAACCACTATTATCAAAATCTTCATTTTCAAAACTAATTTGAGTTTCATTTTCATCCTCTGTTTCAACAATAGGTAAATCAATATCGAACTCAATAGTTCTTTGTTTTTCTTCCTCTTCAAAATTTTGCTCCTCATTATCGACATCACTTTCTTCTTTTTGAGGTAATTTATCACCAAACGGCACATGTATTACACGTTTGCGGTCAGATTCGTACAATCCTGGGATAGACTCGAACCCTGTTGCAATAACAGTTACTCTAATTGTTTCATTCAATTTTTCATCGAATCCTGTTCCCCAAATAATATTAGAAGATGTACCTACAGCTTTGCTTAAATAATCAGTAATCAAACCGAACTCTTTCATGCTAATCTCACTTTCGCCAGTACCACTCATAATATTTAGCAAGATATTTTTCGCTCCTTTAATATCATTATCCTTAAGTAATGGGCTATCGAGAGCTGTTTTTATTGCTTCGATTGCACGATTTTCGCCTTCAGCGGAAGCCGATCCCATTAGTGCAGCTCCACTATCTTTCATTACAGTTCTAACATCCTCGAAGTCAACATTTATGTAACCTGGGACAGTAATAATTTCTGCAATTCCTTTAGCAGAAATTGCCAAAACATCATCTGCTTTACTAAAAGCATTAGACATTTTGAGGTCTGTATATATATCCTGAAGCCTTTCATTATTAATAATAAGAAGCGAATCTACATATTGGTCGAGTTCTTTAATTCCGGCAATTGCCTGTTGAATTCGGGTAGGTCCTTCTACTTTAAATGGTATTGATACAATTGCAACAGTTAAGATATCTCTTTCGCTTGCTGCTTTTGCAATTACAGGAGCTGCACCGGTACCGGTTCCTCCACCCATTCCGGCAGTAATAAAAACCATTTTTGCATTATTGTCGAGCATTTCTTCAATCTCGGGCAAATTTTCGATTGCAGCTTCTCTTCCTTTTGAAGGTTTATTTCCTGCACCTCTACCTTCGGTAAGTGTGGTTCCTAACTGTATCTTAATAGGTACAGGACTATTTCTAAGGGCTTGCTCATCTGTATTACATATAACAAACTCTACATCTTTAATACCCATATTATACATCCGATTAACGGCATTACCACCTCCACCTCCTACACCTATTACTTTAATAATTGGGTTACTATCGTGTTCTATTCCAAAATCAATATCTGTAATCATAAATTTGAATTTTTAAAATTTTGTATCATCTTCTTCGAATAATTGGGAGAATTTTGTTTTCCATTTTGAGAGTATGCCGGGACGCTCTTCTTGTTCGTCTTGCTCTTCCATATCAGCATCATTTTCGGGATCGCCTGCGGATGTTTCTGCTAAAAGCTTATCGTACACTTGTTTACTTTTTACATCTTTCTCTTCGATATACTCATAACCTTTCATAATTAAGCCAATACTAGTTGCAAATTGAGGTTGGTTAATCGAATCAACAACATTACTTTCGAGATGCTCGTTGGGGTACCCAATTCTAACATCCATTCCTGTTATGAAACTACATAATTGCCGTAGATTTTTAAGCAGAGAACCACCTCCACATATAACTATACCGGCGCCAAGCTTATTTTTACATCCCGAAGTCTCAATTTGAAACACAATAGCATGCAATATTTCTTCCATTCGAGCTTGAATTATATAAGATAATTCGTTGAGCGGCAATTCTCTTGGCTTACGACCTTTTAATCCGGGAATAGATATAACTACACCTTCTTTTGATTTTTCCTGTACAGCCGACCCATATTGCTTCTTAAGCTCTTCTGCTTGACGTTCTAGTATTGTATATGTTTGCTTTATATCGTTTGTAATAGCATTACCTCCAATGGGAATTACAGCTGTGTGTTGAATAATGCTATCATGAAATACAGCTACATCTGTGGTTCCCCCTCCGATATCTACTAATACAACACCAATCTCTTTTTCATCTTCGGTTAAAACAGCTGCTGCAGATGCAATAGGTTCTAAAATTAAACTATTAACAGCAAGCCCGACTCGATTTACACATTTCTTAATATTATTGGCAGAAGCAACCATTCCAATAACTACATGAAAATTACCTTCAAGATTTTTTCCTGACATTCCAACAGGATGTTTTATTCCAACTTCGCTATCAACAATAAAGCTTTGAGGAATTGCGTGTAAAATCTCTTCACCTGCTTCCAAGGCTATATCATAAACTTTTTCAGTAAGATTTTGAATATCGGTTTCAGATATTTCTTGATCAAAAGACTCGAAGCTTATTGAACTTCTTGTCTTTGTACTTTTTATATGCTGACCGGCAATACCGACAAATACCTCATTCAGACGTAATCCGGTTGGGCTACAAGCTTTTTCAACAGCAGCCTTAATCGACTGTACTGTATCTTCGATATTTAATACAACTCCTCTTTTTATTCCTTTAGAAGGTACTGAACCAAATCCTAGTATTTCAAACTTTCCGGCGTCATTTTTTTTACCGGCTAAGGCTACAATCTTTGTGGTACCAATATCTATTGCTGCTATAATACTATTGTCGTCTATCATTATTAGTTTGTTTTTTTATATTTGCTGTTCGTTTTTGAAATTATTATTTTTATTTAATTTGATGCTTTTCATTTTATACTAAAACTTTTCACATATCACTTGATTACTATATTTTAAGTTTATTGTTTTATAAGCATTCCAATCAACATTTCCAATACCTTTATCGTACAAAGCCTCTAATTTCCATAGTTTATCTTCAAAATTACTTACGCTGCCTAATATAATAATATGGTTTCCTACCACGGGGACAATTTCAATATCTTTAGTTTCATTTATGAAAAGCTGCTGAATCTGTGCCGACCACAATTCGTGTTTTTGCATATATACTATCATTTCGTAAACATCATGCAAGGTATAATCGTAATCTTGGTAAGTCATGGCATTAGTTATAGTATCTTTACTAAGTGAGTTAACAAATTCATCAGTAATAAATCCGTTTAAAACCGTAACATGTGCTGTATATTTATCAGATAAAGGCATTTTTTCACCATTTTTGTCAACATAAAAACCATTACCATCAGGTGTAATAACACGCATAATTGGTTTACGTTGATTGATTACTATATTTAAATCTCCATAATCATTACCAAAAACCTCGGCATGTTCTACTGTTTCAATTCGCTCAATCAAGTTTTCAAGTTCATCAAAATTAATACTATAAAGTTGAATAGAGTCAAAACAAATGCTATAACTAGTCAACATTTTTTTAACATCTGTGGTATCGATAAATTTATCTTTACCGTGAATTTCAATATTTAGCTTAGTAAGCGGCACACTTAATCGCTTTTGCTTAACGAATCCAAGTATTAGGATAAGATACAGCAACAGAACAGACCATTTTATTACAAATATTATAAATTTTTTCATTTTAATAATATTTTGCTAATTGGTTTTACTAATCGATCTATATCGCCGGCACCAAGGGTTACTAATATTCCACATTTTAATTTAGTTTCGATATATTGAAGCAAATCACTTTTAGTAAGCAATTGCTTATTTTTAAGCTTCACTTTTTGAATTAAATAATTTGAATCTATTCCCTGAATTGGTAATTCGCGAGCAGGATATATTTCGAGCAGAATAAGTTCGTCAAGTTTTGATAATTCTATGGCAAATTCGTCTGCTAAATCACGAGTACGAGAAAACAGGTGAGGCTGAAAAATTCCCGTAATATACTTACCAGGAAATTGTGTGCGTAAAGCATTTATTGTAACAGATAATTCCTTAGGATGATGTGCGTAATCGTCTATAAATGTAATATTTTCGGTTTTAGTTATAAGTTCGTAACGTCTTCTAACTCCTTTATAATTAACAAGAGTATTTTTAATTTCGTTTTCGCTAATTCCATAAGATTGAGCTATTGCAATAGCAACAACAGCATTTTCTAAATGATGGCTTCCCACTTGAGGCAAGATTATGTTACTTATTATTCCCGAAGGAGTAACCAAATCAAACTTTGTTCCTTTATCTGAAATATTTACAATTTTAGCATAAAAGTCAGACTTTGGATTATCTGAAGTGTAGGAATACAGTTTAATATTATTTAAGTTTTTAAAATGCTCGATTAATTCAATATTACAAAAAAGCGTACCGTTGTTTGGTATATTGCTTGCAAATTGTTTAAAAGTTTTTAATAGCTCGGTATATGATCCATAAATATCAAGATGGTCGGCATCAATATGCGTAACAACGGCTGTATTAGGGGAGAGATGTAAAAATGAACGGTCAAATTCATCAGCTTCAATTACGAGTTTCTCGCTCTTGGGAGCATATATTAAGTTGGAGTTATAATTAACGCTAATTCCTCCTAAAAATGCATTTGCAGAATCAGATGATTTGTTAAAAATATAAGCTATTAATGTTGACACAGAAGTTTTTCCGTGTGTACCTGCAACGGCAATACATTCATAATCTCGTGCTATAACTCCCAGTATTTCAGCTCTTTTAAATATTTTGAAATTATTGGTGCGGAACCATAATAATTCGGAATGTGTTTTTGGTATTGCGGGAGTATATATAACAATACAAGAATTTGGATTTTTAAAACTTTCGGGTATCAAATCTACATCATCATCAAAATGAATATTAACTCCTTGATTTTGTAAACTCGAAGTAATTTCAGAATTGGAACGATCATAACCGGCAATATTGTATGCTTTGTTATTGAACCAACGAGCTAAAGCACTCATACCGATACCCCCGATACCTATAAAATAAATATTTTTGTATTTTTCTAATTTCATTTTACTAATTCAAATACTTTTTTAGCGATAATTTGTGCCGAATTATTTACTGCAAAGGTTTTAATATTTTTCCGGTATGTTTCTTGTCTATTTACGTCATTTAATAATTCTAAGGCTTCAGGGATTAGTTTATCAGGAGCTTCCATATCACTTATCATTATCGCAGCGTCTTTATCCGACAAAGATTTTGCATTTTTAGTCTGATGGTCTTCGGCAACATTTGGTGAGGGGACAAAAATAGCAGGTTTTTGCAATAGACATAATTCCGAGATAGTGCTTGCACCTGCTCTACTAATAACAATATCAGCAACTGAATATGCGTAGTCCATTCTATATATAAAGTCGTACACTTTAATATTAACGTATTCCGCCGCAAGCTCAGAAGCTTCTTTATAAAACGACACACCTGTTTGCCATAAGAACTGCACATTAGCGTTTGCAATTTGTTTAATATTTTTTGCTATACTTAAATTAATTGTTTTTGCCCCCAGGCTACCTCCAAGCGATAAAATTACAGGGACTTTGTCATCTATTTCAAAATATTTAAAAGCTTCAGGAGTTTTTTCGGGTGTGTTAAGCAAATCTTCTCGAACAGGAT
>JAQVOJ010000002.1:34292-86996 GCA_028702675.1 Bacteroidales bacterium | reverse complement strand
TATTTGTAATTTGATATTTGTAATTTGATATTTGTAATTTGATATTTGTAATTTGATATTTGTAATTTGATATTTGATATTTAATCCAACTATTTCATAATCATCAAACGCTTAGATACTTTAACTCCACTTAAATAAAAATTTAGGATATAAATACCATCATTATAGTCGCTAACATTTAAATTTATCTTACCCGTATTTTCATATTCATCGCGTGAAATAAGCCTACCTGTCATATCATAAATATCTAGTGTTATATATCTTTGTGTTATATCACTCAGATCTATGGTAACATTATTTTGAGCAGGATTAGGATATACATTAATACCCATATCTGCAACTATTGATTCTACATCAACCAGACAAGCTATTGGTCTTAATCCGAGCGAGGTTGCATATCCAAATTTTTGCACACATGATTGCCAAGTTCCATTAGCTTCTATAAACATTGTATTTTGCGAATTAGCAGCACCACGCGGAGGAGCTATACTTACAACAAACTGATCATCGCTAATATAATCTTCATTAATGTCTATATAGTTAATTCTAAAACCGGCATAAAATGGTCCATCAACCTGAGCAGGCTCATCGAAAGTGATTACAGAATGATAATTAGGAGGAATATTTTTAATCAATACTCTCTTTTCTGCCAAAACCGAATCAGGATATGGGGTACTACCTTCCCAAATATAAAATGTAACATAAGATGTTTCGCGAGCATAATCTGAAGTATAAACAGGCACTATTAAACCATCGATTTGGGTAAAACTGTGAACTGTGTATTTATCGGCATAAGTACGTATTCGCTCCGAATTGTGTCCTGCTACATAGCCCCATGGATTTACCCACTTACGGGTTGGTACTTCATTTGGGCGTATATTTGTAATTGTATCACAATATTTTGAAACAGGTCCGCTAAATACGTAAATATAATCGTCTTTAGTAATAATATTGGTCCCACAAGAATTATTTACAGCTAAACTCACATAAAATATTCCTGGTGCATTATATTCTATCCCATTAGTAATATTTGACAAATATGATGTACTAGGATATCCTCCCGGTAATGTCCAAGTCCAGTTAATTGGATTACCTTCAGATAAATCCTCGAAATAAACTTTTGTACCGGCAGATATTAATCTTGTGTTAGCTCTAAAATTAGGAACGGGTGCCGAAACACATGGAGGTGGTTCAGTACCAACATAAATATAATCTTCTCTTACAATAGTATCTGTACCAACATTGTTTCTAACAATAAGTGTTACATCCCAAGTACCCTCGGCCGGATAGCTTATACTACCTGGATTTTCCATATTTGAATGTTCAGGATCAGCACCTTCGAATATCCATTGCCAAATATATGGATTATTTTGACATAAGCTTTGAAAATTAACCGATTCGTTGGGTCCTATAACAGTTCTGTCAGCGATAAAAAAAGCTGTTGGCAAATCGTTAGATTGTGGTACAACTTTAATATAATCCTCCTTGAGTTCTACATCCTGACCACCTGCTTCATTTTCTACACGTAATTCAACATCATAAACTCCCGGTTGCAAGTAAGTTATTGGTTGTGGAGTTTCATCGTATGACATTGCAGGTAATCCACCTTCGAAAGCCCATGCAAACGATACGAAAGGTCCATTTAACGAAAGGTTAGTAAAATTAACTGTTTCACCTACTGGAACAATAACAACATCGGCTTCAAAATCTGCAATAGGAACATCTGGTGCTTCATTTACAGTTATGCATTCTACCCACGTGTATGTATCAGTATCTGTTGAGTTTTGAACATTTAATGTTACATCATAAATACCTGGTTCGAAGTAGCAAATCTCTGTTGGATTTTGATCGTAAGAATAACTCGTTTCTGCTCCGGCAAAAGTCCACTCCCAGTATGTAGGATCGCCCGAAGAAAGATCGTAAAAATCAATACAATCACCCTGATTAATAACATAAGTACTGGCAATAAAATCGGCAACTAAATCACCGGTACCGCTCCCACCAACATCACCGGCAGCAATTGGAGTATCGGGGATATCGTTATAAGCATAATCAACAACTACAACAATATCAGCAGCAGAAACGCTTAATCTTATCCAACCGTAGTGCGTATTTCCATCAATATTAAACCTTAATCCTACAAATTTAAAACTCTGCCCTTGCCACGACAAATATGTTTCGTTACGAATAAATGAAGCAGAAGGTGTTGACTGACCTGAAAATGAGCTTGCCGGACCTATTGTTGTACCATTCCCAACAACGTTAATACCAAAAACGCCACCGCCTAAATCAGTTGCAACTATATCTGCATTATTATTCTCACAATTTAAAATAATATCAAAAACAGTAGCACCATCTACTAAGTTTTGAAGTACAAATTCAGGCGTACCGTCATTGTCAATATCAATTAAATAATCAGGATCAAGTGGATTAACAAAAGCATCGGGGTTAACGTCAGTATAGACGATATCAGCTTCAACTATTAAAGCTGAGAATAGAATGGCAATTAAAAAAGTTATATATTTCATAATGCTCCTTTTACTGTATCAATAACGATAAAGAACAAACTAGGTTGTTCAAAACAAACATAAAGTTTTTTTCATAAATCAATACACAAATTTAGTAAAAATCTTTGGGTAAAAATCCTGCTATATAATTTATTTGAACAAACTGGGGTAAAATGAAGTAATTATTTTTCAATATATTGTACTGATTTATGCAAAATTAGATAAATTCATTAAGGTAATTAGTATAGTTGGAACGATTTATTATTTTTGCAAAAAATTTAATTTAAAATGGCAAATACATCAGATATTAAGAATGGATTAACTATTGAATTAAACGGTAAGTTATTTCAGGTAGTTTATTTTCAACATGTAAAACCCGGAAAAGGAGCAGCATTTGTCCGTACAAAATTAAAGAACCTTGAAAATGGAAAAGTAATTGAAAACACTTTCCCGAGTGGAGCAAAGATTAATGAAATACGTATAGAAAGAAGGCCTTATCAATTTCTTTATAAAGACGATTTAGGTTTTCATTTTATGCATCTTGAAACCTACGAGCAAATTGCTCTTAATCAGTATCTTATTGATAATTACGATTTATTGAAAGAAGGACAAGAAGTTGAAATAGTTTTTCATGCTGATAATGAAACTCCATTAACTTGCGAGTTGCCTCCATTTGTAGAAATGGAAGTAACTTATACCGAACCCGGATTAAAGGGTGATACTGCAAACTCGGCTCTTAAACCTGCTACCATTGAAACAGACGCAACCATTATGGTACCTCTGTTTATTAATACAGGCGATAAAATTAAAGTTGACACACGTTCACGTGCTTATTCTGAAAGAGTAAGGTAATACGTATTATATTTACTTAACTAAGAGTATTACCTATAAATTCTCAATAAGCTGTATCTTAAATCCGTTAGGGTCTTTAATAAATATAAATTTAATATTAGGGACAGGTTGTATGGGACCTGAAATATTTATTCCCTTTTCTTTTAGAATATTCATCATTTCATTAAGAGAATCTACCTGAAAACCCCAAGATATATCTTCGTTATACTCAATATCTCCTCCATTTTTATTGCAAATCAATTCAATTTGTGTATTACCATCGCCAAGAAAAGCAATTTCGGTATCAGGTCCTGCCTTAAATCTCGAATTAATTTTTAGACCCATTAATTCTGAATAAAACTTTAACGATTCATCTAAATCCCTAACCCTTAATGTACTCCAACAAAATTTCATATTATTATCATTTAGTTTTTAATAAATTATTAATACTTCAACACACCTCTCGGTACTTACTACCTCTGACGAAGCAAATTTATCTGCAAAATTTTGTTCAAAAATAATATTCTCGTCAACATATTCCGAAATGATACTCAATATCTTTATATTTTTCTATTGAATCGAGAGCTTCTTTGTAATTCTATTATTTTCTCCTTCGGCAATAATATAATATGTACCAGGAGTTAAACCCGAAATATCAATATAATTATCGGATAAAGCAATGGAGTGTAACTTCTTGCTATGTGAGTCAAAAACTGAAATTTTATCAATCTTAAAATCAGCTTTAAAATACAAAATTTTACTGCCGGGATTTGGAAATATTTTAAATTTATTTAAACCTAATATTTCCGAAGAACTTCCTTCATAAAAATTAGGATCGTTAGTAGCTATATTTGAAAAAATATTTTTAAGGCTTTTTGAATTCATACAATTTGTTTCAACTTTAAGTCCTAATTTATAATAAAGGTATTCGTCTAATACAATAATACTATTATCGGTATATTCTACTGCGTTACATGGTAAAGAATCAATAATAATAAGCTCATCCGGAGTATTACCTCGATAGATATATATTTTACATATTACATATTCGGGGATTGAACTCCACTCTAAACTTACAGAATTATCTGAAATCTGATTTATACCTAAAAATATTGATTTTTTTTCCTCACTCAAATAAGACTCAAGACCACACATATCCTTATAAGAAATTTTATATTTTTCTTGAGAAAGAAATGGTTTTGAACTTTCATCAATAAATACAATTGAATTTTGAAAAAGCAAAGTATCAATTTTTTCAAACTCAAATATAGACTCATCTTTATTATAAACATAAAACACCTGAGTTTCAATTGATTGAGAAGCGGCCCAATTAATCTCACATTTATTATTCTCGTTAACAGTTACAAAGCAAATATCTGGTTTAGCTTTAGGGGATAAGTTGATAGTAATAGAATCATAGGCTATACAGCCGTTATCTGTCTCCATTTTAAGAATATAAGTTATAGTATCCGTAATTGTACAAATTGGATTTATAATATCAGGATTGTTCAAACCTATACTAGGTAACCAGCTATAAGTTACCTCTGCATCTCCGGTAAAGTTATTAAAAACATTATTAAACTGGATTGTTTCTCCACAAGTTAATGAAGTATCATTCCCTATATTAACCATAAGGTCTTGCACAAACACTAAAACATAATCAGAAGTTTTGCAACCTGTTGAAAGATCAGTTACAGTAACAAAATACACACTCGAAATCTCAGGACAAACAATTGGATTTTGAATATCTGAATAAAACTCTTCATCATTATTACACCTCCATTCGAAAGTATATTCAGAATCTTGTGTTTCTACGAATAATTGTGCCGAATCACAATCTGAGATAGTAATATCACTACCTGCATTAATTTCGTTTATTAAAAAAATAATCTTTACAGTATCTTTAGAAACACAATATGGCATATTAGAATTATATTCTGTCCATAAAAAACTATATTCACCGGTTTTATCAACAACTACTTTGGTAGTTGTATCGCTAAGCTCCACAATATTTACATTACACCCTATAGGTCCATCGTATAATACCCATTGCCCGCTTGGACAATAATTTGATGTTTCAGGAATACTAAATATAGAGTTCAATACAAACTCATTTCCACATATACTAGTATCATTTTGCACAATAGCATCTGGAAACTGATAAAAATGAACATCAATGCTATCAATGTCAACGCAAGTCATATAATCCATTATCCAATAAAACCTAACATTTATACTTGCTGAATCACCAAATAATTCGGGATTATCTACAAGTATAGTTGGATTAATAGAGTAAATATCATCAAAATTTATTTCTGAATAGTTTGACTCCCAGTGTCCTTCTGCCCAGCCAGATGTTGTTGTATCTGCATACACCTCTAATTCATTACCACAAACCGACTCGTTTGTTTCAGTACTAATTACTGCCAGTGGTTGACGTACAAAAGTTACTACAACTGTATCAGTAACAGATATGGGAGGGTTATAAGAATTACAATCATCAGTCCACACAAAATCAATAATACAATAATTACCCACATATTGGGGAATAAAGCATACAGCATTAGGATCAGAATAACTTGTACTAAATAACCATACCGGATAAATTTGCACATCATCATTATAAGCTGACCAATAACCATTGCCAACATTTTCGGCATGTAAATGAACCGTGGAACTTCCGCAAATAGTAACATCATCACCTGCATAAGGGCTACACTCTTGATTATAAGCAATTAGGGTATAACATAAGAATAAGAAGAATATACATTTTTTCATAATTAGTGGTTCTATTAATATCTAATAAAAATATATAAATACTATCTATAATGACTCAAGACATGTAAATTTACTAAATTTTTAAAAGCAATCGAAAAAATATAGATACAAAAAATAGTTTGGGGCTTTTTTTGCATATTTTTATATTCAGATACAACCATAGTTTAAGTAAATTGCACTTTACTGATAAAGAAACACTGTTTTGCACGAAAAAAAGCTAATAAAACAATGCCTGAAGCAGAATCGTAAAGCACAGGAAACTTTGTACAACAAATATAAAGACGCAATGTACAGTATTTGTTTAAGGTTTACTTCTAATCAGGACGATGCAAGAGAAGCTTTGCAAGAAGGATTTATTACAGTATTTACTGAATTAAAAAAATTCAGAGGCGAATCAGGAATAGGGAGTTGGATACGAACTATTATGATTAGAAACGCAATCAAGGTATTAAAACGCAAAAAAATCTACTTCATCGAATCCTCCAAAATTACCGACAGCATTACCTGGGACGATAATCTTACCGGCGATTTATTGCACGAGGCAATTATTAACCTTAGCGATGGATACAGAACCGTATTCTTGCTTTACGAAGTAGAAGGATATAGCCATAGCGAAATTAGCCAAATGCTCAATATCTCTGAGGGCACAAGTAAATCACAGCTTTTTTACGCAAAACGCAAATTAAGGAACTTTATTAAAAAACATGAAAACTATGGAATACAAGGAGCATAATAAAGAAAACTTACAGAATGCTATTAAAGATTTGCCTGAAATTGAATCCCCAAATATATGGCACAGCATTGAACGTAACTTACCCAACAAAAGAAAAAAATATTATTGGTTAATTCTTTTATTGCCAATAGCTACAGGTCTTGTTTTATTTATTCCCCACGAACAAAAATCCAATCTTGAACTAGTACCATCTCAATTAATTTCTGAAAATGAAAAAGAAATCATTACAAACGCAGAAGAAACGGAAAATTTGTTTGCAGAACTAAATTCAGCAGAATATATCGATAATAGCAACAAAACAATCTTTAAGCCCATAACTGTTCCAAATTCGGAAAAGATTGACCAAATAATTGAAACCGAATACTTACCACAAATTGAATTACCTGAGTTAATTGCCGACACACAAATAGTTTATCATGAGATTGGTGCAAACCTAGTTCCAAATCATTCTTTCGAGGAATATAGAACTTGCCCCAAAGACTTTAACAAAAAAGCTTCGAAAAGATTTATTCCCGAATGGAAAATGGCAAGTAAAGGTACTCCTGATTATTTCAACAAATGTTCGAGAGGAAATGTAAGTGTTCCTAATAATTTTGCAGGGACAGCTTACCCAAAAACAGGAAAAGGATATGTAGGACTAATTTCGAGACAGAATTTTACGAAAGACAATCGAATTACAGGAGAAAAACCTTTAGAATATCGCGAATACATACAGGCTAAATTAAACAATCCTCTCGAAAAGGGCGAAGATTATAAAATATGTTTCTATGTTCAAATGGCTAATAAGTCAAGATTTGCAACAGATGGAATGGGAGCTCTACTTAGCAACGAAGAAGTTTATTTAAAAGAAAAAGGGGTAATTGATTTTTATCCGCAAATCGAAAATCAAAGAGGCAATATACTTGACAATCAAGACTACTGGGTAAAAATTGAAGGAGTGTTTACTGCTGTTGGCGGCGAAGAATATATCACAATCGGAAATTTCAGACACAATAACGAAACCTTTTACAGGATGATTAATACTACTGACTTTAATTTTGCCTATTATTATATTGATGATATACGTGTAATTAAAGTAAGAACTGAAAAACTTATTGTATTAAAACCAGCAAAAAGCAGTAAAACAACTAACATGCATTCTCGTTCTATACTAACCGAAAATATTGAACATCCTTCTGAACAATAATCAGGGTAATTCTGTTATAGATATTAATTAAGTAAACCTTAAATATTAAAAATAAACCAAAATGAAAACAAAATTTTTTGTAATTCTAATAAGTATGATTTTCATGGGTACTGCCTTATTTGCACACCCACCAGGAAAACCTGAAATTTCTTACAATAAAAAAACTGGCGATTTAACAATTGAATTTAGTCATCCTGTAAAAGATGCGTCAAAGCACTTTATTGAAAAAATATGGGTTTACATTAACGGTGATGAAGTTGAAGTAATTGCGTATGAAGAACAGACTAGTCTTGAAGGGCATAAAGTGGTTTTAAATATGCCTAATCTAGAATCAGGAACTAAAATTAAAGTGAAAGCCAGTTGCAATATTTTCGGGAAAAAGAAAGGCAAATATAAAGTAGAATAGTATATTAGTTACTAATTAAATCCTGTATTTATGCAGGATTTTTTTATTATAGACTATTTTTGTTTATAAATATTATTATTAATGCCATCAACACAAAAATCATTTAAAGATTCCCGCAACGAATTAAGGGATAAGCTTACTGAAATATATTCTAAAGAAGAGTCAGAATCTATAGCAAGACTGGCAATTGAAGATATCCTAAATAAAACTGGAATTGAATACATAAAGTCTCTTGAGTTATATCCTAACGATAGACAATTAAGCCAACTTAAGAAATATACTCAAGAACTGTTAGAATATAAACCAATACAATATATTACCAAACACACTGAATTCTATGGATTTAGCTTTAACGTAAACCCCGATGTTCTTATTCCACGCCAGGAAACTGAAGAATTAGTTTCAATAATTATTAAGGATATCGAGAAATCTAATAATCTTAATATTCTGGAAATTGGAACCGGTTCAGGGTGTATCATAACAAGTTTAGCTAAAATACTAGGAAACAAAAACTCTTATTATGCTACTGATATTAGCAAAAAAACATTAAGTATTGCAAAAACAAATGCAGCAAAACATAATACAAATATTACATTTCTGGAACATGATATACTATCGAAGGTAAAAATACCTGTTGATATAAAAATTGATGTTTTGATAAGTAATCCACCGTATGTTACAAATAAAGAGAAAATACAAATTTTACCCAATGTTTTAGATTTTGAACCTGCAATAGCACTATTTGTTCCTGACGATAACCCCCTTTTATTTTATAAAAGCATTGCAGAACACTCAAAACTGATTTTAAATACAAAAGCTATGGTTTATTTAGAAATAAACGAACTGTTTGGAGTAGAAACAGCAAATATATTTGAAGATTGTGGTATGCAAACTACTATAATAAAGGATTTTGCAAAGAAAAATAGATTTATTTTTGCTAAATTTTCTTAATTTTGTAAAACAATAAAAACACTTTTTTATGAAAGTATTAGCTTTACCATTTGTTTTTACGTTCTTATTTGCAATTGTTTTTACTGCATGCGAAAGAGAAAACTCCGAAGACGTAAACCAAGATCGTATTTATGTTTATTATGAACTTGTATATAATGCCACTCAAGACATTACTTATGCAAGGGCTACATTTTTTTTCGGAGGCATTACAGGCACAAGATTAGAATTAACAGAACCCAGCCAAATAAGCGCTGACGGTCAGGAACTAACATGGAAACCATTATTAGCATATTACGAAACATCATTTGCCGGACTTAAAGATACTTTAAGTTTTGAGTGGACAGATACTGACGAGAATGTATTTATTAATGGTGTAAGCATACATGAAATTGGTTTTACTGAAACAATAGAGCCAATAATCAAAGGTTTGGCAAATGAGCTTTATTGGAGTGGCAATGCACTTGCATCCAACGAAACTGCCAGCCTATATATTAACGGACCTTTGGAAGAAGATGCTACTCCAATAATTCAAACCAACACAGGGACAAATTATGTATTAATTCCGGCAAATATTAGCTCCGAATTATCATTGGGTAACAATAATGCATATTTAAAACGCAACTACAAACCTGATATTCAGGAAGCTACAAGCGCCGGAGGAGAAATTCACGGGATATACCAAACAGCTGTTAGAGAAGTTGAAGTTGTAGAGGAGTAAAAATATTTCTCTTTCTAATATAATTAGAAAAAACTAGCGAGGAAAAAATGACTTATTATGTCAATATGTTTAATTTAAAAATGTTATTATGAAAAGACTAAACACAATTTTTATTTGCATTATCTTTTTAGGATTTTCTGCAAGTACTTTTGCACAATTTAATAAGCTTAAAGAAAAAGCAAAAAGCACAACAGAAAATGTAAAAAATAGCACTAATTCAAAAAAGTCTAATTCAAATTCTTCTGAAAACTCAAGTCTTGATTTTAGTGAATTAGAATCTCAAAAAATGGAATGGACTTCTACTTTTGAACGGTTACAAAAAAAATGGGATATGTTAACATATTCTGAGTATAATCAGAAGAAAGCAGAATACAATGAGTTTTATAAAAAATACAGTAGTGCTTACCTAGCGAAAAATAAAAAGGCACATAGCGACAGCTATACCAAAAATATGCTTACCGAGATAGATTCTTATTATTCTAATTCAGTATCTAATGAAGCAATGAGTTCAATAAAGAAAAAAACTGAACGCTGCTTCAACGAAGAAGACTGGAGAGTATATCCAACCGATAGGATGAAAGATATTGATATAGCATTAAAAGAAATAAAAACAGCAAAAGCATATTTAACTGACGAAGACCCAACTTTAAATCAATTTGAGAAATCATTAATTGACCAAAAATCAAAAATTCAAGCCTATCTTGATGAAGGCGGATTAGAAAAACGTAATGCTGAAGTAGAAAAACGTTTAGTAGAAAAAAGACGATTACATGATGCGGGAATGGAAGATCAATCAGTAGTTGATGTTGTTTTCACAAAAATTGACAAAGAAAAATATGGCACACCTCAACGGGTTGTTATTACTAGTAAAACATGGGAAATCGAGAAAAATGATTACGATTTGCCAAAGCTAAAATTTGTAAAGGTTGATATAGCAACAAAGAAAGATGACGGTAAATGCTATTATGTAAAAGGCTCAGTAGCTCAAAAACATGAAGGAGGCGGAATTTATGGGGAAAAATACCTAAATATTTATTACACCGAAGGCGAAATGAATTGTAACAATATTAATGAGTAAAATTTTTTAATAGTAAATAAGTCAGCGGAAAAGTATCCGTTGACTTCTTTTAAATCTTCAACTTCTTACGTAAACTTTGCGACCCGCTCTTACTAGTTTTTACCTCAATACCCTTAGCTAGTTTTATTATGTGAGTATCTTTGGTATATGGTTCAATTAGTTCAATATAAGACAAGTTTACGATACACGAACGATGAACTCTCAAAAATTTAGAATCAGGCAAATGAGCTTCAAATTCTCGCATAGTTGTTTGTTTAAGATACTGCTCACCCGTACTGTGTATTAGCACATAGTCGTCTGCTGACTCGAAACAAATAATATCATCTAAACTCAGAATTTTAATTTTATTTCCTGATTTTACAACCACTCTATCAATTCCACCTCGCTCTCGACGGATTTCGTCAATTAAACTATTGAGTCTATTAATTTCTTCGTGCCTGTTATTATAAGCTTTACGTATCTTTTCAATGGCTTCATTAAATCTTACTTGAGTAAATGGTTTTAATAAATAATCTGTAGCACTATACTCAAAAGCCTTTATTGCATAATGTTCGTAAGCAGTAGTAAAAACTACAAGTGGTGGATTTTCAACAAGCTCAAGCATTTCAATCCCTGTGAGTTTTGGCATCTGCACATCCAGAAATATCACATCAGGATTTAAGTTTGTAATTTCTCTATATCCATCGAAACCGTTATTACAAACAGCTATAATTTCAAAATCAGGATATGCTTTTAAATATTCTGCTATTAGCTTTTGTGCTGGTTCCTCATCCTCAATAATTATGCACCGAATCATATATTTCTTAAATTTTTGGAATTATAATTTTTACTAAAAACTTATTATCATATCTTTCAAAATTAAGCAATCCTTCTTTATTATACATCAAACTTAATCGATCTGCAACATTTTTAAGCCCCACACCTTCTCCTTTTCGGCTAATCGCATCTTCGTCAAAATCATTTATAATACGTATAGCAATATAATCGCTATGCTTACTCACTATTGTTTCGAGGCAAACCGGTTCGGTACTTTCGTAAACTCCATGCTTTATTGCATTTTCGTAAATTGGTTGCAAAATCATTGAAGGTACCTCATAATCTAAACACTTTAAATCAATTTGTTCTTTTATAACCAATCGATTACCAAAGCGGATTTTTTCAATTTCAAGGTATTTTTTGCAATTATCAATTTCCACACTCAATTTTGTTGTAGTATTTTTACTTTTAATACTATATCTAAAATAATCCGACAGTACCGAAATCATATCTTTAGCCTTATTAGGCTCACTACCAATAAGGTACGATATTGAATTTAAACTATTAAAAAGAAAATGCGGGTTAATTTGCGATTTCAATGCTCTTAATTTTGTTTCTTTTAGTGTATTTTGGGTTTTTTCATGTATCAATTTTTCTTCATTTACTTGCTCTATATATAAAATCAGATAGTGTATTAAAGCAATTACAGAATAATACAATACACCTGACATTATTCTAAACGGATACCATTTTTTGATATTTTCGGGCAAATCAATATGAGTAGTAACTCCAATTATTTTTAAAATAAAGAAAGAAATTAGCAACCAAATTGCAATAACAATAATTAGAGCCAAAGCATGATTTATAAATATCAAATGAAATCTTTTATCGTGCTGTGTATATTTTGTAATGAACGCTATAGAAAATCCGATAAAAGCAAAACTAATATTGTAAACACAACTATCAGCAATAGCATACTGCCATGATGTACTTAACACAAAAAATAATAAAGCAAAATGAGCTCCCATAATCAGGAGCCAACTTAGCAAATAGATTTTTAAGTAATCTTTATTATCGATTATAGTATGCATTTACAAGTTCTTTAAATCCCCACCACCAAATATAGCACTTCCTTTAATAATAAGTTTGCGTGTCTTATCTAAATCGTTAGTATTGAAATATCTACGTTCGTCGCTAAAGCCACCTAAAATACCGGTTACTTCAACTTCTACCTCCCAATGTTTAGGCACTTTTATTTCAACGCCTCCAAATACTGCATTAATTTCAAGAATATTAATTCCTTCGGCTAGTTCAGCTTCCGTAAAATCCAATTCACAGCCACCAAAGACCACCGAGACAACTCCTCCTGCGAAATCTTTTGAGGTAATGATGTTTTTTCCACCTCCAAATACGTAATCTCTCTTGAAATACGCTTCACCGTGTTGTTCTCCTTTTTTAAATTTTGTTTTCCACTGCTCATGATTTTTATGTTTAAATATTATAAGTAAGCCCGCAATTACTAAAATTATTGGCCAAAATAAACGCTGTGTTTCTATAGGAATATCATATATTTCGGTTACCATAAAAAACCCACCGATTAAAATCATCAATAAGCTAAAAAAGTATGATCTTGTACCACTCAAAAAACTTATTAATCCGATAACTATAAGCAACATCTGCCAACTAAAAATATAGTGCATATACATTCCTGATAATATACCTGTTCTACCTAAAATAAGTAAAACACCAGCAATAATAAATGTTAATCCTATAAGATATTTTCTTACTCGTAATGACATACTCGAATGTTTATTATTTCTTTCCATATGAGTTTTAAACTCGTATTTTGATTTCTTTTCCATAACAATAAGTTTAAATTTAATTTTAAAATTTATGTTCAAAAGTACATACCGCTATCAGTATTGTCAAAACAAAAATCGGTGAATAGAGAAAATAATACTGCGAATGGAGAATTATTTTAAGTAAATGTGTGTTTGGCATGTGTTTTTGCTTTTCTTCGATGCAAAACACCATGCCAAAAACCCTTCCGTTGTGTTATTACAGTTGCATAATAAATAATCTACCCCCCTTATATCTTTGTTTCTATTAAATAAGAAACCACAATTTGAAATTTTATTTGTATTAACTTGCACTCTCAACGATTATTGCTATTTTCGTACTTATGAAAAGTTTATCCGGAATATATAAGTATTTATTAGGCTCGGCGGGCTTAATAATTATGATTCTATTTATCATGTTTTTCCCTAACATTGTTGGGTGGATATTGATATCAGTTGTAGTTGCCATGATTGGTGGACCACTTGTAAATTTAATGACTAAAATTCGTTATAGAAAATTTCATTTTCCACGATGGTTAGCTGCCCTTATTACAATTTTAACATTTATGTTTGTTATATTCCTTTTTTTTAGGTTCTTAATTCCGCTTATTGCAAGTCAGGTAAACGAGTTTCAAAAATTAGACACACACGCAATATCAACGGGTCTTGACGAACCCATTAAACAAATAGATGCTTTTATAATAGACAATAATCTTGTAAGCGAAGAGGATTTTTCTATTGAGGAGCTTGTCAGTAATAAATTACAGTCACTTATAAACATCGGTGATATAGGAACTCTTGTAAGCAATATTTTTTCTAAACTCGGCAATTTATTAATGGCTGTATTTTCAATAATATTTATTTCATTTTTCTTTCTAAAGGAACAAACTCTTTTTGACACAGGAGTACTTGCAATGGTTCCTGCAAACTCCGAAGAAAAAACCAAAAATGCTCTTATTAGCATTAAACGACTTACTTCAAGGTACTTTATTGGATTAATACTCGAAATATTTTTTATGATGACTTTAATAAGTTCCGGTTTAATGATTATTGGATTAAACTTTTCGTTAGCTATACTTATTGGATTACTTGCCGGATTATTTAATGTTATACCATATCTAGGTCCATGGATTGGAGCTACAATAGGAATTATACTCGCACTTGCAGCCAATCTTAATCTTGACTTTTACGCAGAGCTGTTACCAATGAGCTTTTATATAGTACTTGTTTTTCTTACTGCTCAATTAACCGACAATATTTTATTTCAACCTTTAATATATTCTAAAAGTGTAAAAGCTCACCCATTAGAAATTTTTCTTGTAATTATAATTGCAGGTTCTATTGCAGGAATAATTGGAATGATGTTAGCAATTCCTGCTTACACAGTTTTAAGAGTAATAGCAAAAGAGTTCTTTAGTCAAGCAAAAATTGTTCAAAAAATTACCGAAAACATTAATGTAGATCAAGAAAAACGAAGAAAAAAACAAAAAAATGAAGATATATAAATTTGGTGGAGCTTCGGTAAAAAATGCATCAGCCGTAAAGAATCTTAAAAATATTCTTACTAAATCTTCTACACCTGTTATTGTTGTTGTTTCTGCAATGGACAAAATAACGAATATACTTGAAAAACTACATGTTTTTTATCTACAAAAAAATAAAGAAAAAATTTGGCAAACTTTTGATGATCTTTATTCATTTCATGACAGTATTTGCTCTGCTTTATTCAACAACAATAAAACTCCTGCATCTGTAAATAAGTATTTCGATGAATTAAAAAGAAAGCTTAAAACTAATCCTTCGCTTAATAAAGATTACGAATACGACCAAATTGTCTCTTTTGGCGAACTAATTAGTAGCACTATTGTATATGAATATCTAAACGGACAAGATTATATAATTAATTTTCTTGATATTAGAACGGTTTTAAGAACTGACAATATTTATAAAGAAGCAAATATTGACTGGGATACCTCAAAATATCTTATAAGTGATTTTGTTAATAATAATAAGTTACCCATTATTACTCAAGGCTTTATCGGCAGCACACACGAAAGGATAAACACAACACTTGGTCGTGAGGGTTCCGATTTCACAGCTGCAGCTTTAGCTTATATGTTAGACGCACAAGAAGTTGTAATATGGAAAGATGTACCAGGTATTATGAATGCAGACCCAGCATGGTGCAAGTTTGCCGAAAAAATTGACGTTTTAAGTTATCAAGAAGCCATTGAATTATCATTTTTCGGAGCCAAAGTAATACATCCTAAAACTATTAAACCACTACAAAACAAGAACATACCACTACGAGTAAAATCTTTTGTTGCTCCTAACGAAGAGGGCACAATAATTAAAAACATTGACTATAAACTTAAATTAATTCCAGTTTACATTTTAAAAGAAAATCAAATACTATTATCAATTTCACCCCGAGACTTTTCGTTTATTGTTGAAGAAAACATAAGCAAAATATTTTCGCAATTTGCAAAACATAGAATTAAAGTAAACATGATACAAAATTCTGCAATAAGTTTTACTGCAAGTATTGATAATAGCAATAAAATTGAAGATTTAATTAAAGAATTGAGTAAAGAATACACAGTAAAATATAATAATGGCTTAACACTTATAACTATAAGACATTATAATGATGAAGCTATTGATAAAATGATAGCTGAAAAAACTTTACTGCTGGAGCAACGCAGTAGATTAACAATTAGAATGGTAACAGAATAAAAGAAAACACATGAATATTTTGATTATTGGTTCAGGAGGCAGAGAACATGCTTTAGCCTACAAACTATCACAGAGTACAAAACTAAATAATCTGTTTATAACACCCGGAAATGCAGGTACTGCCAATTTGGGTAAGAATGTTCTAATCGATACTTCAGATTTTGCTGCTGTTGCCAATTTTGTAATTGATTCTTATATTGACATGATTGTAGTTGGACCCGAAGCCCCTCTTGTTGACGGTATTAGAGATTATTTTGAAAGCAAATCAGAATTAAAACATATAAAAATAATTGGACCAGGCAAACAAGGTGCTATGCTAGAAGGGAGCAAAAACTTTGCTAAAGAATTTATGCTACGATATAATATCCCAACAGCATCGTATTTTAAACTTACCAAAAATAATATTAAAGAAGGATTAAAATATTTACAAACTATAAATCCGCCTTATGTTTTAAAAGCAGACGGTCTGGCAGCAGGCAAAGGAGTTGTTATACTTAATAATATTAACGAAGCCGAAAACGAAATTGAATCAATGCTTAACGGCAAATTCGGTATAGCCGGCAAAACTGTAATAATAGAACAATTTCTTAAAGGCATTGAAGTTTCAGTATTTGCAATTACCGACGGTAAAAACTATTGCATATTGCCCGAAGCAAAAGATTATAAAAGGATTGGAGAAAATGATACAGGCTTAAACACAGGAGGCATGGGGGCGGTTTCGCCAGTACCATTTGCCGATAAGGAGTTTATTGAAAAAGTTGAAGAACGAATTATAAAACCAACTATAAAAGGGCTAATAAAAGAAAATATTGATTATAAAGGTTTTATCTTCTTCGGACTCATGAATGTTGATGGAAATCCATACGTAATTGAGTATAATGTTAGAATGGGTGATCCTGAATCGGAAGTTGTTTTGCCAAGGATTAAAACAGATTTTATTGAATTATTTACAGCATGCTGCAATCAAAAGCTAAATGAAATTAAAATTGAAACAGACCCTCGCACTGTATCAACAGTAATGCTGGTATCGGGAGGATACCCCGAAGCATACCAGAAAAACAAAACTATTGAATTGCCAAATAATGATAAAGATTGTATTACTTTTCATGCAGGAACTAAGTTTTCGGGAAATAATATAGTAACTAACGGCGGTAGGGTAATTGCTGTAAGTGCTTTTGGCAATAACATAAAGGATGCGCTAAAAAAATCGTATCAGATGGCACAAAAAATTAAATTCGAAAATGTATATTTTCGAAAAGATATTGGCTTTGATTTAAAATGAGTAATATCCTTAAAACAAATAATCCTTCAAATTATCTGATAATATTTATTATCGGGATAATTGTTTGGTTGCCGGGCTTTTTTGCAATTCCCGAAATCGAAATAATTTCAAAACATTATTCTCTTTTGTTTAAATCGCTTAATATAAATTCTCTTGATATATATGTAAATAAAGCTATTGCATTTGCCATTGTTTATATTTTATCGGTTTATCTTATTCATATAAATCAAAAGCTTGCTATCATCAATGGTTCGTATCAACTACCAGGAGTGTTATTAATTACTCTTTCAGGATTGAGCTTCTCTTGTCAACAAATTACACCAGGATTAATATCTACTCTTCTAATTGTATTGGCAACTAAACGAATAATTGATACTTATCAAAAATCTAATGTCTTGGCAAACTGTTTCGATGCAGGATTTTTTGTTGCTCTTGCAAGCTTAATTCATACTCAGGCTATAACATATACAATTTTTTTAATGCTAGCTATTCTAATTATAAGACCTTTTAAAATCAGAGAATATCTAACTATCTTTATAGGTATAGCAACACCAATACTATTATTTATAGCCGTGCTATTCCTTTTTGATAAAGAACAATTATTTTTTAATAATTTCAATAGGTTTTTTCCAATTAAATACTATCCTGAAAAATTTAACTTCATTAATATTATTAGCTATATTCCCATTGTTTTGCTCGGATACTTTAGTCTGTTATTTATGGCTTCTGAATCTTCGTTAAAGAAGAATGTAACTCGAAAACAATTATCTGTAATATCCATTTTCTTTATTTTATCAAGTATTAGTTTAATTATCCCTATTAATAGTTTTATTAATGAATTTTTTACTTTGCTAATACCTATCAGTTTAATTCTATCTTTTTTTATGGTAAATAATAAGAGTCGCTTTATGCGAAAATTTATTTCATATCTACTAATAATAAATGTTATAGCATCCCAAATAATTCAAATGTTTAATTATCTTAACATCGAATTTTGAAATAAATGTAAGTTTGTTTCGTTAAAACAAAAATATTAAAGTGAAGATATATCAACAAAAACGTCGGTGGAAATTAATTCTGTTCTTTGCAGCAATTGTAATAGGTTCTGCTTCGTTATACTATACCGGACAGTTGATGGATAAGCTTTCGAAAGAAGAGCGTAAACGAGTAGAACTATGGGCTCAGGCAACTAAGAAACTGGCAAATATTGATCCTAATCAGGATGTAAGTTTTCCATTTGAAGTATTGCGCAACAATACAACAATTCCTGTAATACTTGTTGACGAAAACGATAGCATCCTCGCCCATAGAAACTTAGATTCTGTACGAATTGCAAATTCAAGCGAATATCCCGCCAAAGTATTAGCAAAAATGAAAGAGGGACACGACCCAATTGTAATTGAGCTGTATGATGGAAATAAAAATTTAATTTACTACAAAGATTCTCATTTATTAACACAACTACAGTATTATCCTATTGTACAATTAGGAATTATTTTCTTGTTTATACTTGTTTCGTATTTTGCCTTTAGCACTAGCAGACGAGCAGAACAAAATCAAGTTTGGTTAGGAATGTCAAAAGAAACAGCTCATCAGTTAGGAACACCCATTTCGTCATTATTGGCATGGATAGAAATACTAAAAGAAAATAACGAGCATCCCGAACTAATTTCTGAACTTCAAAAAGATATTAAACGTTTAGAAAAAATTACAGCTCGATTTTCTAAAATTGGTTCTGAACCGGTATTAACAGAAAACAATTTACACGAAATTATTATTAGCTCTGTAAATTACATAAAAGCAAGGGCAAGCAAAAAAGTTAACTTCACATTAGATTTTGATATAGAAAAAGAATGTTTAGTCCCTATAAATCAAGAACTTTTTGAGTGGGTAATCGAAAATATCTGTAAAAATGCAATTGATGCTATGGAAGGACGTGGCAACATTACAATTAGCATAAGCGAAAGCATCAAAAATACAATTATTGATATTTCGGATACAGGCAAGGGAATTGCAAAATCTAAACATAAAACAATTTTTCAACCTGGATTTACAACAAAAGAACGAGGGTGGGGCTTAGGTTTAAGTTTATCAAAACGTATAATAGAACAATATCATAGAGGTAAGATATTCTTAAAATCCTCTGAGATTAATCAAGGCTCAACCTTTAGAATAATACTTAAAAAACAGTTTAAAAATACACTCCGATAATTTAAACATAAAAAGAAGCCGTTGTTTTGAATTGTTTTTTTAAATTTGCACGAAATTTTTTAGCGTGAATTATTTATCGCAATATGAATTGCCTTTTCAGAGTATTAAGAATGGGCAAGAAAGTTTTGAGTTAAAAATAGATGATAAGTTCTTTGATTATTTTGAGCAACAACTAATAAAAGGAGGCAATCTTGATGTTACATTAGTAATTACTCGTGATTCGAATGACTTTTTACTTAATTTTAGCATTACGGGAACAGTTATTATTCAGTGCGATATTTGTTTAGATTGGTACAATCATGAATTAACAATTTCAGAAACTATAAATGCTAAATTTGGTGCGTCAACAGAATTTGATACCTTAGAAGATTACATAATTTTAGGTAAAGACGATAATCAAATTAACATTTCATTATTACTAAACGAGTTGATAGTTTTGAGTTTACCAATGAAACACGAACATCCAAGAGATGCAAATGGTAAACGAACCTGTAATAAAAATATGCTCAAAATACTTGAAGGTCTTAAATTAAAGGGAGAACAAATAGACCCCCGATGGGAAGTATTAAATGAATTAAAAAATAAAGAAAATGGCACATCCTAAAAGAAAAACATCGAAAACGCGTAGGGATAAACGCCGCACACATTACAAGGCAGAAATTCCACAATTATCTGCATGTAGCAACTGCGGTGCAACAATTCAGTATCACAGAGTATGTCCCGAATGTGGACATTACAGAGGCAAACTCGTTATCGAAAAAGAAGTAAGCCTCTAATAACATATATCCCATGCGGATTGGCCTAGATGTAATGGGCGGAGATTATGCTCCTGAAAAAATAATTTCAGGAGCAATTTTGGCTTACAAGGAGTTAAAAAACTCTGCCGAAATTGTATTATTCGGTCCCCAAAATATTATTACTGAATTACTAAAAAAACACAAAACAGAACCAAATTGCTTCTCAATAGAGCATTGTTCTGAAGTAATAGAAATGTGCGAAAACCCTGTAAAAGCCTTTACAACAAAAACAGACTCCAGCATTGTTAAAGGCTTTAAACTATTAACTAACAACGAGATACAGGGCTTTACTAGTGCAGGTAATTCAGGTGCTGTTATGGTAGGAGCTACTAAAGTTTCTAAAACTATTGAGGGAATTATTCGCCCTTGCATTTCGTCTTTAATTCCAAATACAAATAATTCATTTAATGTTCTGCTTGATGTAGGAATTAATGTTGATTGTGCCCCAGAACAATTATATCAATTTGGAATAATCGGGAGCATATATGCAAATTTGATTAATAACATTCCAAACCCAAAAGTTGGATTACTCAACATAGGTTCCGAAGAAATTAAAGGTAACAGAATCGTAAGACAAGCTTTTGAATTAATGAAAAGTTCAAACGATTTTAATTTTTACGGAAATATTGAAGGCAATGAAATATTTGACATTAATAAAGCTGACGTAATAGTTACTGATGGATTTACCGGTAATGTTTTATTAAAACAAGCAGAATCTTTTTTTAACTTAGCATACCAAAATAGTAATGAGAATAGTTTTATTAATAAGTTTAACTATGAATTATATGGAGGCACACCTGTTTTAGGTATTAATCATAATTTGATAATAGGACATGGTATAAGTAATGATATTGCCGTAAAAAACATGATTATTCAAACAAAAAAATTGCATGACACAGCAATATTGGCTAACATAAAAAAGATGTTTCGTTATGAAAAAAATTAGAGCTTCAATTACAGGTGTAGGTGGATATGTCCCCGACTATGTACTTACTAATCAAGAATTATCTGAAATGGTTGACACTTCGGATGAATGGATAATGAGCCGTATTGGGATTAAAGAGCGAAGAATATTAAAAGATGAAGACAAAGCCACATCGGATATGGCAGCAGAAGCCGTTAAACAGCTTCTTGAAAAAACTAATAGTAAGCCTGATGATATTGATATGTTAATATGTGGGGTGGTTACTCCTGATATGCAATTTCCTGCTACAGCAAATATTATTTGCGATAAAGTTGGAATTGTAAATGCATTTGGCTACGATATTAATGCAGGTTGTTCTTCTTTTCTTTTTTCATTAATTACAGCCTCTAAATTTGTTGAAACAGGCAATCGTAAAAAAGTTATTGTTGTAGGTGCTGATAAAATGTCGTCGATAACCGACTACTCCGACCGAAAAACTTGTCCAATATTCGGAGATGGTGCCGGAGCTGTATTGCTAGAACCCACAACAGACGAATATGGAATGCATGACTCATTAATGCACGTTGACGGCTCTGGACGTAAACATTTACATCAATTAGCCGGCGGCTCTTTAAATCCTCCTAGTTTTGAAACAATCTTACGTCGTCAACACTATATTTATCAAGAAGGTCAACCTGTATTTAAGGCTGCTGTTTCTAATATGGCTGATGTTTCGATTAAAATAATGAAACAGTATAATCTTACTCCTGAAACTCTTGACTGGTTTGTACCGCATCAGGCTAATATGAGAATAATAGAAGCTACTGCTAGAATGATGGGGATTAAAGATAAAAATAAGGTAATGATTAATATTGATAAATATGGGAATACAACCTCCGCAACAATTCCTCTCCTTTTGTGGGGATACGAAAACCAATTGAAAAAAGGAGACAATCTTATAATTTCAACTTTTGGTGCTGGTTTTGCTTGGGGAGCTACTTATATTAAATGGGCTTATGACGGAAAGAGATAGCTTACAGGATTTAGTCGCCAGATTAAAGGCTACAGGATTCTAGTGCTTTTTGTTGGTTTTGGTGCTTTTACAACTAAAATTCTTGCCGGCTTATCGGAATTATTACTAAGATTATGAACAATATCCTTAGGGCTTTCTACCAAATTATCAGCAGTAATACTGAGCGTTTCGTTGCCTACTCTTACATTTACAATTCCTTCTAAGATATAAAAGAAAACATCTACAGGCGTAATATGTGGTTTTAATGCTTCGCCGGGCTTTAGGCTTATGTGCATTACTTGAGCATTGTCGTAATCATACAGTTTTTTAACATCAACTTTATGGGGAGTTTCTACTGTGTCAAGAGTTTTGTAATTGACTATTTTCATTTGCTTCCGTTTTTTTACGATTATATATTATTTTATTAACCAATTTATAAACACTTTGTTTTTGGAAAACCCCAATTCCTCCTCGTTTCAGTCAATCAGGGCTTCAGTCAGTCAGTCAGGGCTTCACTTAGAGTGAAGCCCTGACTGACTAGCTTGACTTTATTCTTTTACAAATCGTAAAGTCCTAATTTCGGAGCTTGTTTTTACACTTACAATGTATATGCCATTTGGAAAAGTGCTTATGGGTATTTGTAAATTTTCTCGCCTTGTAATTAATCTTGAAGTTTTTAATAATTGATTTCCTAACACATTAAAAATACAAATTTCAACTTCATCAGGTGAGGATAATTTTATTGATAAGTCGAGATTATCTGTAGCCGGACTATTACAAGATACTTTTAGATTATTACTTGAGAAGCTAGAAATACCTGCCGGTTCGCCGAAAATAAAATCAGCATAAACGGGTAAATGGTCGCTATTTTTCTGAAGTGCCTCAATTACAGTTGGCGGAGCAGAATTGTTGGCTCCATTGGTAAGATATGTGTTATTATGATAGCCATCTTGCCCCGTAGTTGTATAAGAGTTTTCGATATACAATATTTTACCTTCACCTGAAATAATATCATCATCCACCAAAATCATATCAAAACGGTCGTCTAGACCTCCTGTAGCAAAACATTCGTTATGATTAGGATTGTCATAGGCACTCGTTGATTGAGTATGATAAAATCTATTCTCGTATGAGCCCAAATCAACCATTTCTCCCTCATTATCCATCATTTCTACAGGGTCGTAAAAACGCAACTCTTGGTTGCTATGCCTCAAAATATCATCAAACATAGCTTCGTCCTCGTGATACACATTTAAATCGCCCATAATAATGTAGTTATCATTATTGCCATATTGCTCAAGTTTATCGTATAAAGCTGCAATTTGTAGAGCGCGGTCTTGCTCACCACTTTGGCTTGTAGCTAAATGCCCTAAAACTATATGTACATGTATTTCGGGTGTAGTTTCTTTAAGCTTTAAAGAATAGATTTTTAAATTTCTTAAGCCATCAACATTTACATCTATTGAAGCAACTTCTTCGAATTTATTTTTGTTGTAGTAAACAATTCCTGACAGAGGATTGGGGGTGTTAAAAGAAGTTGGCTTATAAAAATCTCTGCCATTACTATTCATAACTCCAAGTAATGAATATTTTACAGCTTCGCTATTATAAACTTCAACAAAACCTACAATATCAGGCAAGGTGTAATCTATTATAGTATTGATATAATTATTTTTTTCATCTATATCGTTAATGCTTTCGTTACAATACGACGGATAGTAACTGTAGTTCAACAAATTGTATGTCATAATCCTAATAGTATCTTGAGCATTTATTGCAACAGAAGACAAAAACATTATGAGAATAAAAAGGGAGAAATATTTCATTGTATCTAAAACTTAATTATTCCAAAATAAGGACAAATATACTGGAAAAAACGAAAACACTTAATCATTATATAATTAATACAAGGCAACAAGCATCAATCTTTATTGTAGTAATCTTCTGAATCATCATGACTCACTATGTTCTCAAAAAAATAAAACATATTAAACATCATCAATATAAATATTTATTATGTGTATAGCCTACAACTTTATGGTTTTGAATATAAGAATATTTTTATATTTTTGTCGTTCTTATAAATAATTCAGGTTTAATCTGTAAATAATGTCAGAAAGCGAGAGAAATTCTGTTTTTGAGGCAAGTAACATACTCGAATTTATTATCCAAAAAAGGATATATCTACTTATTATTGTGATAACTGCCCTAATAGCTTCTATATTAGTAAGCCTTGTAATACCCCCAAAGTACAAATCCACAGTAATTTTATTTCCGGCATCATCTTCCAGCATTTCGCAAAGCTTATTATCTGAAAGCTTTGCCGAAAAAGACATATTAAAATTTGGAGAACAAGAAGAGGTAGAACAGATGATGCAAGTTCTTCAGTCTAGCGAAATTAGAGATAGAATAATTGAGAAATACAACTTGATAGATCATTACAAAATTGATTTAAACAGTAAATACCCGTTTACAACTTTGTATCGTACATATAAAAAGAATGTTAAAGTTGTTCGCACCGAATTTATGTCGGTAAAAGTTGACGTTTACGATGAAGACCCTGAAATTGCAGCCAATATCGCCAACAATATAGCTGATTTATTCGATAGCACTATTAACAGGATGCAGCGTGAGCGTTCTGTTAAGGCTTTTGAACTTGTTGAGCATAAATACCAAGAGCAAAAGTCTCTTATCAGAAATATGCAAGACAGTATTGAAGAAATCCACAAGTTAGGTGTGTTTGATTTTGAATCCCAATCAGAAGTTTTTAATGACCAATATGCAACGGCTATAGCAGAAGGAAACCTTCGTGGCGCAAATGAATTAGAAAAGAAACTTGATATTTTAGCTCAACATGGCAGTACTATTACACGATTACGTGATCAGCTTCAAGAAGAGTTAAAAAAATTAACAGTTTTAGAAACAAAGTATTCTGAGGCAAAAATTGACATGGAACAAACCTTGCCCCACAAGTATGTAGTTAGTAAAGCTGAAATAGCAGAACGTAAAAGCAAACCTATAAGATGGCTTATAGTAGCCATAAGTACATTATCTGCATTTTTATTTGCTTTGTTTGTTTTATTAATAATAGATTCAGTAAAAAAAAAATAAGGTTTAAAAAAGTTATGTATATCCATTTCAATTTAGATGGATTAATACCAAAATATGAGATTATGGAAACATTCTTTAGAACAAAAAGCATATTCAGTCTGGTCTTCAAATGGAAATGGCATTTACTTGCTATTGTGGTTGTTGCTGCAATTGCCGGAGTATTAATTTCATCTCCTTTAGTAATGAAACCTAAATATAAATCAACTGCGGTACTTTACCCTGCTAATATTATTCCATTTTCTGAAGAATCTGAAACAGAACAGATGCTGGAGATACTGCAATCAATGGATATCAGAGAGCGAGTGTTTAATTCGTTTAATCTTGCCGAACATTACGAAATAGATACTGCTCACCCTTACTATTTAACAAATCTCAATAAAAAATTTGAAAGCAATGTAAGCTTTCAAAAAACTCCTAATGAGGCTGTTCAAATTTCTGTAATGGATACAGACCCCGAAATTGCTAGCAACATTGCTGATTCTATTATTACTTATTTTAGTGAAAAATTGCGTGATTTACAGAAACAAAAATCAAAGGAAGTTATTATATTGCAGCGTATCCAGATGGATAGAAGACAAGCTGAAATTGATAGTCTTACAAAGATAATCGATAGTTTTAGAACAGAATATGGACTACTCGATTACAAATCGCAAGTTAAAGTTTATTCCGAAGCTATTAAAGATGGTAAAAACCTAAACGAATCGCGTGAAATATTAGAGAGCTGGAAAGAAATGGGAAGTGAATATCGAAAAACCGACTCCCTGCTTTGGTTTGCTATGAAAGATTATCATATAGAAAAGAAAATATTTGACGAATCTGTTAAACATTACGAAAAGGAACTCACATATGCACATGTAGTTACTAAGCCATTTCCTGCCGATAAAAAGTCATGGCCTGTACGTTGGCTTATTGTTTTATTTTCAGTTCTCGGAGCATTCTTCGGAGGAGTTTTAGTAATTTCAATTATTGAAAGCCAAAAGCAAAAAAACAATTCTCTTGATTAGTAAACAAAAACTCATAGGGTTTTATGTTATCTCTTTTCTGTTTATAATTATTAACGGATTACTTCTGCTTTTTTATGAATCAATTTTACTAAGTTTATTGCCAATGTTTTTATTAATAGTGTTTTTTGCATTTTTTGCAATGGATAAACTATTATTATTTACATTTGCTTTAGTTCCAATAAGTATTCAATTAACAGAATTCTTTCCAAGTCTTGAATATGACTTATCTTTACCTACCGAACCCATTCTGTTGGGGATACTATTATTATTTATTTTTAAACAAATACGCGACAGAGATTTAGATAAACGAATAGTAAAACACCCCATATCGTATATTATTTATTTTTATTTAGCATGGATGGTTATTACTACAATAACAAGTACTCTTCCATTAGTCTCATTGAAATATTTTGTTTCAAAACTATGGTTCATTATTCCGTTTTTCTTTTTAATGGTAGTATTATTTAAAAAAGTAAATAATATTTATTTAAGTTTTTGGTTGTATATTATTCCTTTTATTGGGGTTATAGCATACACCCTTATTAATCATGCCCCTCATTATTTTAGTCAACATTCGGCAAATTTCGTTATGTCTCCATTTTACAAAGACCACACATCTTATGGAGCTATTTTGGCAATGTATATACCCATTTTATTGGGAATAGTTTCAGATAAAACATTTTCTTTTAAGCACAGAATAATAAGCTTTGTCGTTTTTGCCCTTTTTATCCTTGCTACAATTTTTTCTTATACACGAGCAGCATGGCTTAGTTTAATTGCAGCAGCAATGTTCTTTATAATATTAAAACTAAAAGTCCCGTTTAAATATATTTTAATTGTAGCTATTGCACTAGGGTCGGTATTCTTGATTTATCAGTCGAAAATTATGATGGTTTTAGAAAGTAATAATCAAGATTCTTCAACCAATTTTAAAGAACACGTTCAGTCAATTTCTAATGTAGCTACTGACGCCAGCAACTTAGAGCGTATTAACAGATGGAACTGTGCTTTCAGAATGTTTAAAGAAAAACCTATACTTGGGTGGGGACCCGGCACTTATCAGTTTAATTACGCTCCTTTCCAGTTTTCTTACGAAAAAACTATTATCAGTACTAATGCAGGTGATATGGGAAATGCTCATAGCGAATATTTCGGACCTTTATCAGAATCAGGAATATTAGGAATGCTTAGCATTTTACTTATTGTTATTGTAGTTTACTATATCGGCATTAAAAATTATTATACCTTAAAAGATAAAAAACTTAAAAACTTAACACTTGCTACAATTTGTGGATTAACTACCTATTTTGCTCATGGATTTTTAAATAATTTTCTTGATACTGATAAAGCTTCAGCCCCTTTCTGGAGTTTTATAGCAATTATTGTTGCTATTGATATTTACCACAATAAGCAAGCAGAATAATTACTATTTACTAAGCCGTAGTATATTTTTCGTATTAATGTGCATCTTTTCAAGACAATTTTACGTCTGTATTTTGTAACTTTGTTGATTAGTCTGATGTCTTAGAAAATGTTTTATGAAAAATCTTACACTCTTACTGCTTGTCGTAATACTATTATTGTACAACTTCTCTTATGCACAAATCAATGATTTTCCTTATTACGAATCATTTGATGACATAGAAATACCCACAACCTGGAGCCAAGAGCCAATAAGTGGAGAAGCACTATGGATCACTGCACAAGGAGGTTTTTTAAACACACCGCCTCTGCCTTATGCCGGAAATAGAAATGCTCTTTTTAGCAGCCCTAACTACGACGAAAACGAAACAGTTTTAATAAGCCCTGAATTTGATTTTAGTAACACTCAAAATCCCAGAATAAGCTTTTATCATGCTCAGTACAATTGGGATGATGACCAAGACGAACTAGTTGTATTATTTAAGAATGGTGCAGAAGGCGAATGGATTGAAATTGGTTCTTATACAAATGCTGTAACTACATGGACGCAACGTAGTTTAGAAATTAATTCAAACTATAGTTCAGTATTTATTGGGTTCAAAGCAAAATCAGGCTACGGCTATGGAGTAGTAATTGACGAATTAATGATTGATGATGCCCCTGATTGCCCCGAACCTCAAAATGTGGAAATCACAAATACATCTACCGAATCAGTTAGTATTGCTTGGACTTCGGATGCAGTATTGTGGCAAATCGAATATGGTGAAAGCGGTTTTAATCAAAGCGAGGGTATTATGATTAATAATATTGTCAACCAACAATACACTATTTCGGGTTTGGAAGAAAATACAAATTATGATTGCTATGTTCGTTCGGTATGTTCCGGAAATTACTCTGAATGGATAGGACCCTTAAACTTTACAACAAACTGTTATCCACTGGTTGTAAATAATTATTTTGAAGGATTTGAAGGAAATTTTGCTCCACCATCGTGTTGGAACATTTATTATACTAATTCAAACCCACCTGCCGCAAATATTGTTTCGTTAACCACAACTCAAGCTTTCGAGGGAGAAAAAAGCTTTAGATTTAGTTCATACGCTCCGGGACCTCCATACGACCAGTATCTGATAAGTCCCGAAATTCAAAATTATAGCGGCGAAAGAGAATTTAGGTTTTGGTTCCGAAGATACAGTTCGGGTAGCGAAAGTTTTAGAGTCGGGTACAGTACTACTGGCGATAATCTAACTACCGATTTTACATGGACAAACTTTATAACATACGCAAGTCCACAATGGCAATTGTATAGCATGATGCTACCCGAAGGAGTAAAGCATGTCGTAATCCATTATAATACAGTCTTTCAGTATTATTTATATATCGACAATCTTCAGATTCGTATTCCACCAACTTGCCCACAACCCGAAAATCTTGTAGCCGAAAACATTACAGCAGTAAGTGCCCATATAAATTGGGTCCCTGTTGGCAACGAAGATGAATGGACACTTTCATACGGACTGAATGGATTTTCGCCAAACGAAGGAACAATTATTAATACCGAAAATCCTACATATATTTTAAACGACCTTACTCCAAATACTGCATATCAAGTGTATGTGCGAAGTAATTGCACAGAACAAAACAGTTCGTGGACAGGTCCTGTAAGTTTTACAACACCTTATGGTTGCGAACAAGTAACAAATATATACATTAATGAACTCAACTCAGAATCGGTAGAGATTTCTTGGTCGCCGGCAGGAAGTGAAGAAGAATGGAATATAGAATATGGACTTAGCGGGTTTATACAGGGAACGGGAACATTTATCGAAAATCATCCCGAAAACTCTATTGTTATTAATGATTTAATTACAAATTCTGATTACGATGTATATATCCAATCGTATTGTGGAGAACAATTTGGAAGCTCCCTATGGTCTAACGTTTTTGAATTAAAAACTCTGCCTTGCAACAACGGCTGCAATTATAATTTATTAATGACTGATACTTGGGGAGATGGTTGGGGTAACAATTATATTGAAGTATTTCAAAATGGCGAACTTACTTCTTCTCACACTTTAATAAATGGAGCCTCAGAATATGAGGATATTTATATTTGCGAGGGTGCTTTAGTAGAATTAAAAATTACTCCAACTACTTATGCATCCGAAATTGGCTTAGAGCTTTTTAATCCATATGGTGAAAGTATATTTAGTTTAAGTCCGGGCAGCATTCCTAATAGTGGTTTACAACAAACACTAACAAGTTTTAACGGAACATGTGAAGAACCCGATTGTTACCCTCCTTCTAATGTTTATATCGACAATATTGGCTCGCAAAGTGCAAAAGTAAATTTCTTACCGTATTTAGAATCTTCAAGTGTAACAATAAGTTATGGATTAGAAGGAATTTTACCAGAAGAAGGAACAATAGTTAATGATATTCAATCAGATTTTTACATTTTACAAGACCTAATCGCTGATACAGATTATAATGTATATATAAGCTCAATTTGCAATCTTGGAACAAGTAACTGGACAGGTCCATTCCATTTTACTACTGCAAGTCTTAATCTCGATAATCCTTCTGAATGTAGTATAGATATTAATATTCCTGATCATGATTGTATCTCGGCAAGTATTGAAGTATCAGCAATTCCCTATACTTCTCTTGGTATGGATGTAGCTTTAGAAGAAGTACGATTAATTATTGAGCATGAGTTTAACGATGATATTGATATCTGGCTTATTAGTCCTTCTGGAGAACAAACACTACTATTTAGTGATGTAGGAAATGATGCTAGTGGGTTTGGAATTGTTGATGGTACCTGTTCACAATATACAAGTCTGAATATGTATGGCGAAGATGGAAATATTAATAATGCAAATTATCCTTTTGTTGGCACATATATTCCCGAAGGGAATTTTAATGAATTATACGATGGCAGTAATCCAAATGGCTATTGGACTCTCCTGATATGCGATGATGCTGCTTTTTTTACCGGCAGTTTGCAATATGTTGAATTGGTTTTTGCTCCCCAAAAATACATGATGTGGAGCGATAATATTTTTATTGAATCAACTGCAAATGATGGTAGTATAGGGACAATAATTAATGTAGAATTATTTAACGAAACATTTGCAACTCAAGGAATATTTCAAGAGGGAGTAGATTATATCGTATCTGGTGTGCCGGAAGGATTAGAACTAGTTATACAAACCGAAAACAATACCAAAGCAAACATATATTTTACAGGAAACGCTGAATTGCACGCAAACTCACATGACATTAATAATTTGAATATCAGTTTTACTGATAATGCTTTTACGGGAAACAATGCCGAAGTTGTTTTAAACGCAGAGCAGAATAATATGGTTATTGATTTTAAAAACATGACAGATATTGCAAATCTTTCTCCTGTTCCTGATATTAAATATGTTTGCATTAATGATTTAAATAATCAACAATTTGAGTATGCCTTTGTAAATACAGGCGAAAATATTATCCCCGAAAATACTAATATTCACATTAAAGTCGAATATCCAATAGAAACAACTGCCTTACATGAAACTCTTGTATTAAACAACCCATTAAATCCTGGAGAAGAAATCTCTGGTACTTTGCAAAATTCTGTCAATTTTGATAATATAGGTGCTCATAACTATAATTTAATAATTCAAGCACCTGCTGACATTCTTCCTTCTAACGACACATTAAGTGGAACAATTGTAGGTGTCAATCAAGAAATTGTATTCCCGGGAGCCGAAAACGATTCATTAGCAATTGATTACTTCCCTGCTATTGTCTCAGCGTATTTGCTTGTAAGTCCTGATTCAAGTCTTAACCATTCGTTTTATTGGGAAGATGGAATTAGTACATCAAATTCTATCGATGTAGTGGCTAATGGTTGGTACTCTTGCGTAATTACATCAGAGGCTTGTGCTATAACCGATTCGGTTTATGTATATTATTATACTGATATAGAAAATTATATAAAAAATAATGGATTCATTATTTATCCTAATCCTGCAAAAGATAATATCACTATTGAATTCATAGACGAGGCAGAAACTTTTGTTTATTTAAAACTATATGATTTGCAAGGTAAGATTTACAGAGAATTTGATTTAAATAATTACAAAGAGTCAAAATCATTTCAAATAGATATTAACAAGTTTGATGCAGGTCTGTATTTAGTTGAATTAAGAACAGAGACAAAAACTTGGATTAAAAAATTAATGATTGAGTAAATAAAAGTTATGTTAAACACACAACATGCAGGTTTTATTTACGTCATGTTATAAAGAAAAAATTAATAAATGCAGTTCAATAAAATACTAATTTTTGCTCTATTTGTACTTTTTTTTACAAATATTTCATTGTCGCAGGATTATGTGAGTCAGGACATTAATGCACCAACTTATATAGAAGATATAAGCACAAACAAGCTATTGTTTTTTAATCATCAAACTACATCAAGTTTACCCCCTTCTGAAATAGCCCGCGACTACATGGGCAAAGACTTTTTCATGAGTTTTACACATAATCCTTCTGAATCGTATTTTTTGAACATAAATTTTCAACAAAACACTAATGCCGGAATATCACTATATAGTATTACAGACGAAGGATTAACCGAAAAAGTATATACACAAACCAAAAGTAAAGAAATAAAACTATTTGTTCCCGATTCAACATTCAATAAAGACGAAACTGTTTTAGTGCGTTTGTGGATAAATGAAACAAATGCGGGTGGTGTTTTTCGAATAAAAACCGAATCTGCAGATTTTTCATCTCGGGCAGACGATACCCCACCCATAATTAACACAACATCTTTTACTCCCGTACAGCTTGTTTCTCAGATACTTACATCGGGATGTGTAGAGGCGATTAATATTCAATATTCTGGGAACCCCGAAAGCATTGGGTATTTCTCGTCAGGGACACCCGGACTAGATTTTGAGGAAGGAATTGTAATGAGTACTGGTTTTGCACAGCAAGTTGTAGGACCAAACGATAATACATCCGAAAGTGGTAATATGCAAGCTCCCGGCGATTCTGATCTTAATGATGTAATTGGTGGACAAACACGAGATGCTGCTGTACTGGAGTTTGACTTTATCCCAAGTACCGATCATGTAGAGTTTCAATATGTTTTTGCTTCAGAAGAATACGAAGAGTATGTAGGGTCTGCCTTTAACGATGTATTTGCGTTTTTTATAAGTGGAGGTCCCGAGGGATATAACAACCAAAACATTGCATTAATACCGGGGACTACTACTCCTGTTAGCATTAATAATGTAAATCAAAATATTAACTCTGATTATTATATTAATAACAATGGGGGGCTATATCTTCAGTTCGACGGATTAACAGTTACTCTTACTGCCGAAGCAGACGTTACTCCTTGCGAAACTTACCACATGAAACTTGCAATTGCCGATGTATCAGATAGAATATTGGATAGCGGAGTATTCCTAAAAGCCGGTAGCTTTGTTTCGGGAGCAAGTGTAGTAATGAAAAACTTTAATGCATGGGGATACCTAAACAGTATTCACGAAGCTTGCGAAAACCAATTAATATTCAGTCGTTCAGACACTTCTAATATCAACGAACCTATGGATGTGGATATTACTATTACAGGTAGTGCTACTATGGGAGATGATTATACAACCATAAATACTTTTTATGTAATTCCAGCAGGTGAGGAATACATTTCTATTGACTACGAAGCTATTGCCGATAACTTTCCTGATGATAATGAATATATAGTAATTTCAATATATAACGGTTGTCCATGTAGTGTGCAAATTTCTACCGACTCAATTAGAATTGATGACGAAATTGAATTCGATGCTTCTATTGTTCACGATGATTATGTTTGTTTTGGTGATTCTATTTTACTTACTGTGGATATGAATCCACTACCCGATACTGCTGTAATTACATGGAGTAATGGAATGGTCGGTTCTGAAATTTATGTTTCTCCCGAAACCCAAACAACCTATGATCTTACTATTGAGTATCCCTGTAATAGCAAATCATTAAGCACTACTGTTAATATTGCACCCCTACCGGAACCTATAGCCTCAAATACAGGCCCTTATTGCGAAGGAGACGACATCGAATTATCGGTTAGTAATGCATTTTCGTACAGATGGAAAGGACCAAATGGATTTGTAAGTACCGAACAAAATCCTGTTATTAACGAAGCCGGATTAGATTATTCTGGAAATTATCTGGTAACAGTTACCGATAATAATGGCTGCAAAGCAGTAACAAATACTGTAGTTGAAGTTAACCCAAATCCAACACCCGAAATCTTAGGTCCATTCGATTTATGCGAAGGCGACACATTAATATTAAATACCGGCAATTATGATTCTTACCAATGGATAGGCCCCAATGGATTTACCAGCACTGACAACAACCCTCAAATAAACGGCGTAACAGTTGATAACAGCGGACTATACCAGGTTTTAGTATTAGACGAAAATTTATGTAGAGGCACAGACGATGTAAACTTTAATGTATTCCCTATTCCTATTCCTAATATTAGTATTACAAGCCCTGTTTGCGAAGGAGATACTGTATTTTTAGAAGCTTCGGGTGGAAGCTTATATATATGGGAAGGACCTAATTCATTTACTGATACTGATAGTCTTATTGAAATACCAAATGCAGAAACAATTAATGCCGGACTTTATTCTATTACTGTTACCGATAATGCATGCTCAGATAGTATAAGCATAGAACTAATTGTAGATACAATCCCTGACGCAAGTATTACTCCGTTACCGGATTTGTGTGAAAATGATGATGAATTAGTATTAGAAACTGTTAGCCCTGGCGGTATATGGAGTGGAAATGGTATTACTAATATAAATAATGGGATTTTTAATCCCGAAATTGCAGGATACGGCTCACATTGGATACAATATTTTGTCGAAAATGGGGCTTGTAACGATATTGATTCTATCCAAATTAACCTTGATGAAGCCATACCTCCCGATATTGATAATCCAGGTTCCTTTTGTGATACAGATGCACCGGTTATATTAACTGCTGCAGGAATCGGAATTTGGAGCGGACCTGGTATTACAGACGCTAATACCGGCGAATTTTCTCCTGCAATGGCAAATATTGGTGAAAATGTAGTTTATCATACCACCGAAAATGGCGTCTGTGTATTAACAGACTCGGTAATCATTCACGTATTTGCAGATGTTGACGCCAGTATTACCCCTGTTGATGATTTATGCGAAACAGATGATCCAATAATTCTTAATGCTGCTACTTTAGGTGGTACATGGAGTGGAACAGGAATAACTAATTCTTCATCCGGAGAATTTACCCCTAATGTGTCAGGTAATGGCGATTATTATGTTTATTATGAAATTGGAAATGGTTCATGTTACGATATTGATAGTGTTCTGATACATGTGGACGCTGTTTCTGATCCAAGCATTGATCCTGTTTTACCCTTTTGTGAATCTGATCCCGAAATTACTCTCTCTGCTACCACAACCGGAGGAGTTTGGGCAGGAAATGGAATTACAAATGCTTCATCAGGATTGTTTAACCCCGGACTTGCCGGTCCCGGAAGTCATGAAATTACATATCAGGTTATATCGGGAGCATGTTTGTCAGAAAATAGTATTTTTATTGAAGTATTTGAAGAGGTAGATGCTACAATTACTCCCGAAGCACCTCTTTGCGAAAATGATTTACCAATTACTCTAAACGCAGTTTCTAATGGTGGAATTTGGTCAGGAACAGGTATTACTGATATAAATAACGGCATTTTCGATCCTACTGTTTCCGGTCCCGGAAACCACGCTATAACTTATGAGGTAAGTAATGGTCCGTGTAATGATTCTGATAACATTATTATAAATGTAGATTATATTCCTGATGCCAGTATTAGTGCACCGCCAACTTTTTGTATCTCAAACTCTCCTCAAGATTTGATTTCTGTAAATCCGGGTGGGATTTGGAGCGGAAATGGAATTATTGATAATACTAATGGAACTTTCGACCCTGTTACAGCAGGAGTTGGTACTCATACAATTTATTATACTCTTGTAAATGGAACTTGTGCAAGCACTGATAGTGTTCAAGTAGTAGTTTACGATGAAGTGGATGCAAGTATTACACCTGCCGGTCCGTTTTGTATTATTGATGCTGAAACTACTTTAACAGCTGCCGATCCGGGTGGAGAATGGTCAGGAAGTGGCATTGTTAATCAATCTACAGGATTGTTCAGCCCCAGTATGGCAGGTGTGGGAGATCATACGATTCAATATAGTATTCAAAATGGTGCTTGTAGCGATACAGAAACTACAATAATACATGTAGATTCATATCCTTCTGTTTCTGTAACTGGTGCAGGACCTTTGTGCGAAAACGAAACTCCGATTAATCTTAATGCTAGCCCTGCCGGAGGACTGTGGAGTGGAACCGGTATTACCGACCCAAATAATGGTGTTTTCGACCCCTCCGCTTCTTCTTTTGGTAGTTTTACTATTACTTATACTGTAACTAATGGAGCATGCACAGCCTCTGCAAATACAACAATCCAAGTTGACGAAAATATTGTCCCGATAATAAACCCTGCCGGTCCTTGGTGCGAAAACAATAATCCAGTTACTCTTACAGCTAGCCATTCAGGTGGAACTTGGAGTGGTACAGGTATAACAAATGCCAGTACAGGTACCTTTAATCCCCAAATTAGCGGTTGTGGCGATTTTATAATATCTTATCAGCTAAATAATGGCACATGTTCAAATACTGACACAGAAACTTTTCATGTAGATTGTATCCCTGATGCATCAATAATTCCAGTGCCGGATGTATGCGAAGCTGATGGTTTAGTAAATCTTAATGCTAATAACACCGGTGGAGTGTGGAGTGGAACAGGTGTAACAGGAAACCAATTCGACCCTTCTCTGGCAGGACAAGGAAATCATTATGTTTATTATACACTTACTAACGGCGTATGCCAAAGTACAGATAGCACACTCATTGTTGTTGATGAAGATGTGGATGCTAGTATCGTAAATTCCGGTCCATATTGTGAAACCGGTGCCTCCGTTATTTTATCAGCAAATACTGCCGGAGGCGTTTGGAGTGGTTCGGGAATCGTTAACCCAAACACAGGACTTTTCGACCCATTTATTGCCGGAGCAGGTAATCACTCAATTTCTTACAGCGTAAGCAATGGCACTTGCAGCGATAGCGATACTCAAATAATAATAGTGGAAGCTCAACCTGATGCCTCAATTACTCCGGTTTCTCCATTTTGTATTACAGACATGCCTGTAAATTTGAATGCTGCCTCAGCAGGAGGTGTATGGAGTGGCACAGGCATTACCGACCCTGTTAACGGATTATTTGAACCTAACATGGCAGGAGCAGGTGATCATATCATTTCTTACAATATTGTAAATGGCTCTTGCAACGATAATGACCAAATTGTAATTCATGTTGACGATGATGTAGATGCAACAATATCCCCGGCAGGACCATTCTGTATTAACTCACCTGCAAGTAATTTAATAGCTGCAGATAATGGTGGAACATGGAGTGGTAATGGAATTATTAATTCTGCTACAGGTTTGTTTGAGCCTGCTTTTGCAGGACCCGGAATTCATACTATTACTTACCAAATCATTAACGGGGCTTGCAGCGATATAGATACTGAGAACATCGTTGTTGACGATGAAACAAATCCCGTAATCACTCCTGTTGGAAATATTTGTGAATCATCAGGAACTATTAACCTAAATGGTAGCCCGGCAGGTGGTACTTGGTCGGGTACAGGAATTACAGATACTGATGCAGGCATTTTTGACCCCTTAGTTTCAGGAGATGGAGTTTTTAATATTATATATACTGTTTCAAACGGTGCTTGCTCTAATAATACAAATATTTCTATTACAGTAGATGCAGCAGTAGATGCCAATATTCTTACTTTAGGACCATATTGTCAATTTGACCCGCCGGTAATTTTATCTGCCGTTTCTTCAGGTGGTGTTTGGAGTGGTACTGGAATTACAAACTCTGCAACAGGAGAATTTACTCCTTCTATTGCCGGAATAGGAACTCACACTATTACTTATAATGTTGTTAATGGTACTTGCAACGATTCAGATACACAAGACATTCAGGTTGATGAAGCTTTTGATGCAAGCATAACAAGTCCCGGCCCCCTTTGTATTACCGATCCGGCTTTTAATCTTACGGCTGCTACTTCAGGTGGAACATGGAGTGGAAATGGCATAATCGACACAAATACAGGATTATTCGACCCTACTACTGCCGGCGGTGGCGAACATATAATCACATACTCAATTGATAATGGTAGCTGTACTTCAATTGACCAAATTTCTGTATTTGTTTACAATACTGTAGTTGATGCAAGTATTACTCCCGTACCAACTACTTGTATTACCGAAAATGAAATTGTACTTACGGCTGCCACACCCGGAGGAATATGGAGTGGTGTAGGTATTACAGATCCTAATGAAGGTATCTTCGACCCATCAGTAGCGGGGTCGGGTAATCACACGATTAATTACGAAGTAGGTAATATAGCCTGCTTCGATGCTGCTAGTACGAGTATTCAAATAGATGATACTTTGCCTGCAACAATTGCTCCTGCCGGACCATTCTGTGAAAATAATCCTGCAATTAATCTAAATGCTGCAAGTGCTGGGGGAACATGGAGCGGAAATGGCATTACTGATGCTATTAACGGTATATTTGACCCAACCACAGCAGGTGAAGGAAATCATCTTATAACGTATAGTATTGCTAGTGGAGTATGTACAAATAATGATGAAATAGAAATACATGTTGACGGGAATGTTAGTGCACAAATTAATCCTGACGGGCCTTTCTGTATTGACGAAGCTTCTGTGATTTTAACTGCAGCCTCTCCAAATGGAACATGGTCGGGAACAGGTATTACTAATACAAATACCGGAGCTTTTACTCCCGCAGTTGCCGGCGTGGGCGACCATTCTATTACTTACGAGGTAATTAATGGCGAATGTAACGATATAGATACAGAAAACTTTATAGTAGATGCTATTCCAAACACTACAATTAATCCTGTAAGCCCGTTTTGCCAATCAGATCCTGCTACAAATCTTAGTGCTGCAACCCCCGGAGGTTTATGGAGTGGGAATGGAATTATTGACCCTTCAGCAGGAATTTTTGACCCAACGCTTGCAGGTGCCGGAAATCATTTAATTACCTATAGCTTAAATCAAGGAGCTTGCTCAAATTCATCAAATATTACAATTCATGTAGATGAGCTTGTAGATGCAACAATTACACCTGCCGGACCTTTCTGCGAAACAGACCCATCTCTAACACTAAATGCAGTAAGTAGCGGTGGAACCTGGAGTGGAACGGGAATAATTAATAGCTCATTAGGAATATTTCATCCGGGTATTGCTACAGGCGGTAATCATATAATATCTTATTCCGTAAGCAATGGCGAATGTGCTGATAATGACAATATTACAATAACAGTTTACTCAAATCCTGATCCGCAAATTACACCGGCCGGACCATTCTGTGAAACACAAAGTCCTGTAAACCTAAATGTAAATGTGCCCGGTGGAACTTGGAGTGGAACAGGTATTACAGATGCTTCAGCAGGAATATTTAATCCTTCTGTGGCCGGAGAAGGAAATCATACAATAACATATTCTGTTGGAAACGGAACATGCCTTGCAGAAACTACTACAATCATTATTGTTGATAGTTCAGTAGATGCTTCAATTACATCTGCCGGACCATTTTGCGAAACCGACAGCCCAATAACTCTTTCTGCAATCGATAATGGTGGAGTGTGGAGCGGTAACGGGATTACTAATGCTAATTCAGGTTTATTTAACCCCGGTATTGAAGGACAAGGAAGTCATACAATTAGTTACAGTATTACAAATGGTGCATGTTCCGATAGTGATAATATTGTAATACATGTTGATGATGTTCCTGATGCATCAATTATTGGAACATATACATTCTGCGAAAATGATAGCCCGATAAATCTTAATTCTGCTACTGCCGGTGGGGTTTGGGGTGGAACCGGAATTACAGACCCTGCAACAGGTGCATTCAACCCTTCAATAGCTCAGGCAGGGAGTCATGAAATTACTTATACAATTACAAACGGAGAATGTGTCGCAGAAGATATTACTAACATTGTGATCTCTGAAAGTGTTGATGCCACAATTACTTCGGCAGGACCATTCTGCGAAACCCAATCAAGTATTAGTTTAAATGCAGTAAGCCCAGGTGGAACATGGGCGGGAACGGGTATTATTGATACCGAGAATGGAATATTTTCTCCGGCAGTTGCTCAAGTTGGAAATCATACAATTACATATACTGTAATAAATGACTATTGTTCTGATACTGATACAGAAATTATTCAAGTTGACAATTTCCCTGATGCTACAATTATTTCAACAGGACCTTATTGTATTAGTAATGGTATAGTAAACCTAAACGCAGCTAATGCCGGTGGAATTTGGAGTGGTAATGGCATTGTAGATGAACTTACCGGAGCTTTCGATCCTGAAATTGCAGGAGCAGGTTCACATAATATTACATACACCATTAATAATGGCAGTTGTAATGCAAGCGACAACCAGATAATTGTAGTTGACGAAGCAGTTGACGCAAGTATTACCGAAACCGGACCGTATTGTGAAACACAATCAAGTGTAAACTTATCGGCAGCAAGCCCCGGTGGAATCTGGAGCGGCACAGGAATTACCAATGTTAATCAAGGCTTATTCAGTCCTGTTCAGGTTGGTGCCGGCACTTATACTGTTCAATATTCAGTGCAAAATGGTTCGTGTTCCGACACTGATACTTATGATGTAGTTGTAGATGAATATCCCGACCCAAGTATTTCAGTTCCAGGAGCAGTATGTATAAACTCAAATCCAATTATGCTAAGTGCTGCAATAAGTGGCGGAACTTGGTCAGGTAGCGGTATCACTGATGCCTCAACCGGTGAATTTGACCCCATGCAGGCAGGCGTAGGAAATCATAACATTACATATAATATTATTAATGGTACTTGTTCTGCTACCGATAATATTGATATTGTTGTAAACGATACTAGTTTTGTTGAGTTTATTGCACTTGATAATTCTATGTGTTTAAATGAATCTGCTCAAGAAATTAATGTAAATATTTCGGGAGGTATACTTACAGGGAATGGATTATCAGGAAACATGTTTATCCCCCAAGATGCCGGTATTGGTACTCATGATATTTTTTACTCATATACAAATGTAAATTCTTGTATTTCTGAAATCTACACTACAATTACTGTTAATGACTTACCGAGAAGTAGTTTTTCAGGACTTGATACAGATTATTGTTTAAATGAAAATAGTAGCCTATTAACAGGGACTCCTGCAGGTGGAATTTTCGAAGGACAGGGTATTAATGGAAATAGTTTTATTCCCGAAAATGCCGGAGTAGGAACACACACTGTAATTTATCATTATACCGATAATAATTCTTGCACTGATACTGCATATTTTGATGTTACAGTTCATTCAATACCCGAAATAAATTTTGACAGCATAAATAATCCTTCGTGCAACGGATTAAACAATGGAAGCATATATATAAGCATAAGCGAAGGAACTCCAAATTATATTTATTATTGGTCAGGAGGTACTACGTCTGTAAATCAAGATATTACAGCTCTTTATACTGACATGTATTATATTCAAGTTACCGATGCTCGAGGCTGTACCGTAAACGATAGTGCAACCCTAATAGAGCCGGATGCACTTCAATTAAATATTGATTTACTTAATAATGTTACTTGTAATGCATATTCAGATGGAGCAGTTACTACTGATGTTACAGGTGGAACTCCTCCTTATTTATATATTTGGGACGACGAAAATATCGGAAATAATCCTTCTCCAAATAACCTATCGGCAGGTGATTATACGCTCACTGTAACAGATGATAATAATTGTATTGCCGTAGAAAGTATTACAGTAAGCGAACCCGAAGCAGTACATTTGATTATTGATAATATTGAACCGGTTTCTTGCTATGGCTTTGACGACGGCTCTGTAAGCATACATGCCGAGGGTGGTACAGAACCATATATTTATTCGTGGCAAAATCCTCCGGGTGGTAATAACACAAATCTTGAAAACCTTCAAGCAGGTATTTATGAGCTTACTATTACCGATGATGCAGGATGCGAAAGTGAGCATCAAGTAAATATTACAAGCCCCGATCCTATTGAAATTACTGCAAATATTACAAATGTTGACTGCGGAAACTCCTTAGGTTCAATTGCAGTAATAGTTACCGGCGGAACTCAAGATTACAACTATGAGTGGAGCGAAGGAGAAAGTAACGAAGCTATTAATTCAAATCTTGTTGCCGGATCATATACTCTTTCGATAACGGATGCAAATAATTGCTTCTACGAACAAACTTTTAGAATTGATCCCGAAGGAACCAATGAGGTTCTTATTTCACAAACAGATTTTATTGAATGTTTTGGAGACAATACTGCAACTCTTATTGGCACAATGCCTCAAGGTTTTGCTGAATTTAATTATATTTGGAGTAATGGAGTTTACGAATCAGAAAATCAGAATCTTGCCGCAGGAAATTATTCTCTAACTATTACAGATTCATGGGGTTGTAGTGGCAGCAATGTTGTTAATGTTAACCAACCACCAGAAATTATTACACAGATTAATACATCAAACGTAAAATGTTATGGAAATTCTTCAGGTAGTGCTATAATAAATATAAGTGGAGGTTCGCCAGGATATACTATATTATGGGAAAATGGAGCTTCAAGCTCTCAGATTAGCGGATTGCCGGCAGGAGACTATTTTGTTACAATCACCGACAATAATAACTGTGAGGCTATAGATTCATGTTTTATTTCTCAACCTCAAGCTCCATTAGATATTGATTTGAATATTTCACCAATAAGTTGCTATGGAGACCAAGATGGTGTTATAAATGCCTCAGGAGCAGGAGGCACCCCACCCTACCAATATCACTGGTTTGTTGATGATCATTTTATAAATACTCAAATTGTCAGAAACCTTGGGCAAGATGTTTATTTTCTTACCATTACTGACGCAAACAGCTGTGTAACAGACTCTAATATATTCATTGGTCAACCACGACCTTTAAAAGCAGAATATATTCCTATCAATCCTTCATGCATAGGGAATTACGATGGTAACATCATGCTTGATGTTAGTGGGGGTACCGAACCATACACATTTTTAGTAAATGGCAATCAATATAATACTCAACCTATAGATAGCCTGTACGAAGGATTGTATGAATTAATAATTGTTGACGACCATGGCTGCGAACTTGTATTTGAAGAGATAGAATTAGAGGATAATCATGTTGATTGTTTGCAAATACCAAGTGCTTTTTCTCCTAATGATGATGGCTTCAACGACACTTGGGAGATTGGAAATATAGGTCTTTTTCCAAAAGCATTTATTCAAGTTTATAACCGATGGGGGCAATTAATCTACGAAAGTCTTGCCTCAGAAGGTTTTTGGGATGGCACTCATAATTATTCTCCGGTGCCTACAGGATCATATTTGTATATTATTAATTTAGGCAATGGAACTGATACTTATAATGGAGTGGTAACTGTTATTTATTAATTTGCATTATCCAAGTAAAGTAGCCATCTTTTTTGCTATCATATTAGTTGCATATTTTGGAAATAAACGATAAAGTAAATCCATTGTTCTGGCATCTTTTCCAACACATACTCTAAACTTGTTTTTTTCTATCGCTTTAATTATAATCTCTGCAGCTTTTGGCGCCGGTAAAGCTTTGAAACTAGATTCTTCTGTTTGTTGTTTTTCTGCTTCTTTGTCAACTAAACCCGAATTGGAACTTATATTTGTTGCTATGGCACCCGGAAAAACAATAGTTACTCTTATATTTGTATCTCTAAGTTCTGAATATAATCCCTCCGTTAAAAGTTTTACTGCTGCTTTTGATGCACCATATAGCGTTTGTCCTGGAACTGGCAAAAATCCCCCCATACTCGATACATTTACAATATGGGCTTCGCTTCGTTTATATAAATATGGCAAAATGCCTTTGGTTAAATAAATCACTCCCCAAAAATTAATGTCTATTACTTTTTTAATAGAATCATATTCTAAATCGTTTACCTTAACAAATGGTTGAATTATTCCTGCATTATTTATTAATCCATCAATACTGCCATGCTTTTCAATAATCTTTTCGGGAAGTGCAGAAACTGCATCCTTATCAGTAATATTTATTGTATGCAACGACATATTTTCCCCATTATCATTAGACAGAGATAATGTTTCCTGTAATCCTTCTTCATTAATATCAAGAGCGGCAACTCTGGCTCCTTTTTTTAATAGTGCCAAACTTAATTCTCGACCAATTCCGCTGGCAGCACCCGTAACAACTATTGTTTTTTGCTTAACACGCATAGGCTTTTGTTTTATTTTATTTGATATTTATTTAACAATCACGCTAATAAAATGTTTAAATTTTGTTTAATGTATTCTAATATTTGAAATGACTAGATTTTGAGTCTTCGACATTATTTAAAAAGAACTGAAATATATCAAGATTACCGGAATGAGAAAACCACAACGCACATATACTCAAAAAACCGAAAAATCATAATTATTTCAGACTTAATGTAAGCTCTTGACTAGCTTAAAAATCAATTTTCCTCCACTCAATAATATTTTATAAATTCGCAAGCTTAAAATAGAAATGTAAAATATGGAATATAATTTTAACGATATTGAAAAGAAATGGCGTAATTATTGGCAAGAAAATAAAACCTACAAAGTAGAAATTGACCATAACAAACCCAAATTTTATGTTTTAGACATGTTTCCATATCCATCAGGAGCAGGCTTACACGTAGGACATCCTCTCGGATATATTGCTTCTGATATTTATAGCCGCTACAAACGACTGAAAGGTTTTAATGTATTGCACCCTATGGGTTACGATGCTTACGGATTACCTGCCGAGCAATATGCAATACAAACCGGAACTCATCCGGCAATTACTACAGAAAAAAATATTAAGCGATATCGTGAACAGTTAGACCGCATCGGATTTAATTACGATTGGGACAGAGAAGTTCGTACAAGCGACCCAAATTATTATAAATGGACACAATGGACATTTATTCAGCTTTTTCATCACTATTACGATAATGATGCTGATAAAGCTATGCCTGTTGAAAATCTTATAAAGCATTTTGAACAAAATGGTTCTTCCAAGATTAATGCTCCACATAACGAACATGAAGATTTTTCTTCATCAGATTGGAAACAGTTTGATGAAAAACAACAGCAAGAAATTTTAATGTGCTACCGTTTAGCTTACCTTGCCGATACTATGGTAAACTGGTGCCCTGCATTAGGTACTGTACTTGCTAACGACGAAGTTAGCGAAGGCTTATCGGTTCGTGGAGGACATCCGGTAGAACGCAAAACCATGCGTCAATGGTCGCTCAGAATTACAGCATATGCACAACGATTGCTCGATGGGCTAGATAAAATTGATTGGCCCGAACCGGTTAAAGATATTCAAACTAATTGGATTGGACGTAGCGAAGGTGCTTCGGTTATTTTTTCAATCGAAGGAAGTAATCAACCAATCGAAATATTTACAACTCGACCCGATACACTTTGGGGAACAACTTTTATGGTTCTGGCACCCGAACACGAACTTGCTTTACATATTACTACAGATAAATACAAAGAGAAAGTAGAGGAATACATCCTAAAAACCAAAAGTAAATCGGATGTTGACCGTATGGCAAACAAAGAAGTAAGCGGACAGTTTACAGGTGCTTATGCAATAAATCCTCTAAACGGGGCAAAAATTCCTGTTTATATTGCCGAATACGTACTTATCGGTTACGGAACAGGTGCAATTATGGCTGTTCCTGCTCACGATAGCAGAGATTTTGCATTTGCACGAAAATACGATATTCCAATTACTCAGGTTATTCTTGCTGATGGCGACGAACCTACCGATACATCAACATGGGAAACTTCTTACGATTCAAAAGAGGGAAAAGCAATAAATTCCGGATTTATTACTGGCATGGACGTTAAAGATGCAATTGCCGCCGTAACTTCTAAAATCGAAGAAATGGGCATTGGGCATGGGCAGATTAATTACCGTTTGAGAGATGCTATTTTTAGCCGCCAGCGATATTGGGGCGAACCATTCCCTGTTTATTACAAAAATGAAATTCCATATACTCTTAGCGAAAATGATTTGCCGCTTGAATTACCCGAAGTAGATAAATATTTACCTACCGAAAGTGGCAAACCACCTTTGGCTCGTGCAAAAAACTGGAAAACAAAAGAAGGATATCCTCTCGAAACCAACACAATGCCCGGATTTGCCGGATCAAGCGGATATTATCTCCGATATATGGATCCTCACAACAACGAAAGATATTTTTCAGAAGAAGCAATAGATTATTGGCAAAATGTGGACTTCTACATGGGAGGAAGAGAACACGCTACCGGACACTTACTTTATGCTCGGTTTTGGAATAAATTTCTATACGATATCGGACTTACTCCTAAAGATGAGCCATTCCAGAAAATGATAAATCAAGGAATGATACAAGGCAGATCAAATTTTGTTTATAGAATTAAAGGTAAAAACACTTTTATTTCTAAAAATTTGAAGAAAGATTATGATACTCAGGCTTTGCACGTTGACGTTAATATCGTTGATAACGATGAGTTGGATATTGAAGCGTTTAAAAAATGGCAACCTGAATTCTCAGATGCAGACTTTATGCTTGAAAATGGGAAATATATTTGTGGATGGGAAATCGAAAAAATGTCAAAATCGCTTTATAACGTAGTTAATCCTGACGATTTAATCGATAAATACGGCGCCGACACTTTGCGTATGTACGAAATGTTTCTCGGTCCGATAGAACAAGCAAAACCTTGGGACACAAACGGAATAGAAGGTGTATTTAGATTTTTGAAGAAGTTTTGGAGACTATTCCACAATGCCAATGGAGAGTTTTATCTTAGCAACGAACAGGCAAGCGAAGAAGAGCGTAAAATTTTGCATCGTACTATTAAGAAAATTACCGACGATATTGAACGTTTTTCGTTTAATACAGGTGTAAGTAATTTTATGATTTGCATTAACGAACTCGGGAATTGCAATAAACGTGAAATACTTGAACCATTGGTAGTTTTAATTTCTCCTTATGCTCCATATATCGCTGAGGAACTGTGGAATAAATTGGGAAATAATTATAGTGTTTCGCATGCAGAATGGCCCATATACAACGAAAAATATCTTCGCGAAGATAGTTTTGAATATCCTGTTTCGTTTAACGGTAAAATGAGATTCAAAATGGAAATGCCGGCTAATGCTTCTAAAGATGAAATAATTGAAGCAGCTCTTAGCAACGAAGCAGCAAAAAAATGGATTGAAGGAAAAACTATTATTAAAACTATAGTAGTTCCCAAAAAAATAATTAATATCGTAGTTAAATAATTGCCGATGAAAAAAGATGTTTTTTTAGTAATAATTGCAAGTATAATTGTTGTAGCAATAATATATTTATATAATACAAAAGTTAATCCTAAAGAAATTTCTAAAAAGATTGATGAATTTGTAGAACCCGAACTTGAAAAAAAATATGGCTTTGTAGTTGACTCATTTTTAATATTGAGCGATACTGTACGTCCGGGAGAAACACTTGGAACAATTATGAGTAAATATGGTATCACAGCCATAGAGGTTGATAGAATATCTAAAATGTCTTGCGACACTTTCAATCTTACCTTGTTGCATGTTGGGCAACCATATACAGTTTTTCAAGATACTTTATGTGATAGTATCGCCAAAACTAAATATTTTGTTTACGAAAATGGAAACGTCGTTTATACTCTCTATGATTTTTCTAAAGCCGATACAATTCATGCACTAAAATTGCGTAAAAATGTTGATACATTACAGAAATCGGCATCAGGAATAATCGATTATTCATTGTGGAATACTCTTAACGATCAAGGAATAAATTGGCAACTTGCAATAGCTATGTCGCAAACTTTTGCATGGACAATTGACTTTTATGGTTTACAAAAAGGTGATGCGTTTAAAGTCTTATATACAGAGCTTTTTGTTGAAGATAATAGTATTGGTATCGATGAAGTAAAAGCAGGTTTGTTTATTCATAACGAACGTGAATTTTGGGCAATCCCCTTTACTATGGATAGCTGCAACCAAATGTTTTTCGATAAAGAAGGAAATTCTGTACAAAAAACATTCTTAAAAGCACCTCTAAAATACACTGCAATTAGCAGCCGATACAGTCATGCCCGCATGCATCCGATTTTTCATAAGGTAACCGAACATCTCGCTGTAGATTATTCTGCACCTATGGGCACTCCTATTTATTCAGCCAGCGACGGTACTATTGTTTTTAGAGGCTGGGGAACCGGTGCCGGAAACATGGTTAAAGTTCGACATAATTCTGTCTATTCTACTGTATATATGCACATGTCGAGGTTTGGGGATTATAATGTTGGAGATTATGTGAAAATGGGTGATGTTATTGGATATGTTGGAAGCACCGGATGGAGTACAGGACCTCATTTGCACTACGAAATTCATGAAAACGGGTACAAAATTGATCCATTATTGTTTGAAGCTCCTCCTGCAGAACCAGTCCCACCAGAACAAATGGACAGATTTAACAAAGAAAAACAAAAATGGATTGATGAAATTAATAAAATCGAATTTCCTACTCTTGAAATTTAATTAGACTAAAAAAAACATTATTGGTTTTAATATTAAACTAAAAGAAGTTGAGATATGTTATAAATATAAACTAAAATTTATTATAATGAAAAAAATTGTAAGCATAAGTATCATCTTGATAGCAAGTATTTTTATTAGTGCCTTTGCAGTCCCCCAAAAGTGGCAAACTAAGAAAATAAACAAACTCTACAGTGTAGATATTCCTGATTATTTGTATGACACAAATGATTTAAACTCTGAAGCATCACTTCAATGTGAGAATGTTGATAAAGAAATGTATCTTATAATTATCGATGAAGACAAAAAAGAATTTATCGATGCTGTTAATGAGCTTCTTGAAGACACTCAGTTTACCGAAGACGATATTTTAGATGTTTATGCTTATCTACAATTCACCACGTTTGCTACTGACGAAGACTTTGATAATAATTTGGAATACCTTGAAATAAACGGACTTAAAGCAAGGCAACTCGATATTGTAAGTTATCTCGAAGAATATGATATTTTTTATAAATTGGCATGTTTCGAAAGCTCAGAGAATCTCTATTTTATGGTTAGCTGGACTACTCTCGAGAATAAAAACATCTACAATCCCGATCTACAAAACATAATAAATTCTTTTAAGGTATTGTAAATATATCTTTGTGTATTGGTAAGTTTTCATCAGCTAATAGCTCACAAATATGTAAGCAATAACTTAGCAATTAAAAAGATACTAAATGCAGCAAATACACGCTAATTTGCTCATTATGTGCATATTATACATTTATATTAAAACTAATAAAACAAATACTTCTTTTTGCAGATTTTCTCAATAAGACCATTAATAAAAAGAATCAAGTTATTATCTCCCATTAATTGAACCAAATTCTACTAAGCAATCTTAATCAATAGATGCAATTAAAACAATGTAATTAGTTAATACTATAAAGCTTCTTTTCGAATAATTTAGTATATTTGAACTATAATTAAAACCACATTAAATAAACTTAATTTTTATCTTTATGAAAAAACTATCTTTAATTTTAATAATCATGTGCTGGTTTTCTTATTATACAAATGCACAGAATTATTTTGTGAATGAAATGACTGATACCATTGATGTAAGTACTACTTGGGCTTACGATACTGTATTTGTTGACACTTCATTAATCATCCTCGATAATGTTATATTATCTATTGAACCGGGATCAAAAATTGTATTCCGTGGTTTTCACAAAATTATGGTAGAAGGAACTATACAATCAATAGGAACCCCTGCAGATTCAATTATCTATACTGTTTGCGACACTACAGGTTATCATTTATATGACCACACAGGATGGGATGGAATTGAATTTGACAATGAAACAGGTAATATGGCAGACAACGATACTTCGTGTTTTAAATATTGCGGATTTTATTTTGGATACAACAAAGATAATGATTGGAACGAAGGAACCGGAGGTGCAATAAAGCTACGATATAATGCTTTTGCAAGTTTTACTAATTGTACATTTGCTTATAATACCACTCTACAATGGGGTGGTGCAATAGGATTAGTGTTTGATGCTACAGCTATAATTGACAGTTGTATTTTTTTGCATAATAATGCCATATATAACGGTTATTCCTGTGGAGGCGGAGCAATAGCAATCGGTTGCGAAAATGATATTGAATTATTTGACCAAACTATTATCTCGAATTGTTATTTCTATAAGAATAGCTCGTTTTATGATGCTAATGAATATGAGTCAGGGCATGGCGGTGGTGCAATAAAAATATCAGGACATAGTGATGCTTTGGTTATGAATTGTGCATTTACCCAAAACTATTCAACTACACAAGGAGGAGCTATGATAGTAAGTGGATATGCACATCCCTATGTTATTAATAATCTGTTTTTTGAAAATTCTGCCGATCATAATGGTGCTGCAGTTGGCATAAAATATTATGCAGGCGGTTACCACATTAATAATACTGTTGTATCTAATAATTCAGGAAATTATGGAGGCGCTTATTCTATTGGGTGCTATAATGATAGTTGCTTCTTTGCTAATAATATTATAGGTGGCAACACCGATCAAGGAGGTTATGCACAAATCTATATTGATTCTCCTGATGAATATATGCAGTTCTATAATAATAATATTGAAAATGGGTTAACATTATATGAGGCGTATATTACAATTTCCAATAATATAAATACTGACCCATTATGGATAAACCCTGCTGGCGGAGATTTTCGCCTTACTTGCGGGTCTCCTTGTATTGACTACGGCATTGATATTGACACGCTTCTATCAGAGATTAGTCTTGATATTATTGGTGTACCCCGTCTTGTAAATGGCGCCTACGATTTAGGTGCTTATGAAACACAACTACCTATTCCTGTAAATTTAGGCAATGATACAGTAATTTGCAATGGCGAAACAGTGATGCTTGATGCAGGGACAAATTATACTTCTTATTTATGGAGCAATTCTGAAGATACTCAAACTATTGAAATTCAAACAGAAAACACTTATTCGGTTACCGTGTCTAACGAATATTTATGCGAAACTTCTGATGATATTTATATAGAAGTAAATGAATTACCCAATCCTATTGCAGGCGAAGATGACACCCAAACTTGTTCATTAGAATATGTACTTGATGCAAACAGCCCTACTAACAGTGAAATTGGAATATGGACAATTTCATCGGGAGGTACAGGTTCATTTGATAACGAATATTTACCTAATGCTATATTTACAGCAGATGCTATCGGTACATATACTCTTACATGGACTCTTGATAACGGAAACTGTCAAAATTCAGATGACATTGAGATAACATTTGAAGAGGATATTATAAACCCAACAATAAATTGTGTTGAAAACCAAATCATTGAGCTTGAACAAGGACAAACTAATTTTATGGTCGAAAATACAGGATTGGATGCAATAGTTAATGATAATTGCGAAATAGCAAATTTAATCAATGATTATACAAATACTGAATCTTTATATGATGCCAGCTTTGAAATCGGAACTACTACAGTAACTTGGACAACAACCGATATCGCAGGCAATGAAAATACTTGCAGTTTCGATATTACCGTTAATGCTTGGGTTGGAATTGAAACATTGAAAAGAAAAGATATCTCTATATATCCAAATCCAACAACCGGACATGTAAGTATTGATTTTATAAATTCTAATAATTTTGAAATTATTCGTAAAATTGAAATTTCTGATATAGCAGGAAAAATAATTATGAAAAAAGATATAACCAATCAACAGGTAAATTTAGATTTCTCTAATTACTCCAATGGAATTTATTTAATCAATATTATTACTGATACAGAGATTATTACTGAAAAAATTATTAAAAAATAAATTGTTCTGTAAAAAGCATTACATTTTAAAACTCAGGTAAATCCGTGTATTAAAGTCTAAGAGTATTATAAATATAAATTTGAATGTTAGTTTTATTCTGCATTTTATATATTTGTGAAAATTATAAACATTTATTAAAACTATTATTATGAAAACTTTACGATTGATTACGCTGCTCTTGGTAGTAACAAGCATTCTTATTTCATGCGG
>JAQVOJ010000002.1:0-34192 GCA_028702675.1 Bacteroidales bacterium | reverse complement strand
CTTATCCTTACTTTATCTTAAAAATTAAACATGAATCTAAATTGCTGTACGAGATAGTTTCTGCTTCGATTATTTGGTGATAAAACCAGTCCTCCATACTTTGCCCAAAATCCAGGAAATATTGGTAAATAAGTATATCGTAAATACAGTGTCAGAGTTTGTTGAATAGTACTTGTTTGTTATCTTAATTCTTCTTCCATTCGGAGGACTATCGTTAATATATTTTTAATGGAATTCATCATTAATTGAAAAGTCAAAAACTTCTCCAATAGTCATTAATTACTACGAAAAGGAAATATATGTTAGCAAATCGTAAACAAACTTAGTGATAGTATGTGCTTCATTGTATGAGTATTATTTTTCCGGATTCACAATAATTAGTGCGTTTTATTCTATATGAGTATGTTCCGGGAGGTAAGTTTTCAGTTGATATCTGTTGCCTTGTTTGATTAATTTCTTCTTTTAAAAGTAGTTTTCCATCAACAGAATACAGATGAAAATCAGCAGGAAGCAGCTCTAAGGGTATATCAATATAGAACTCGTTACTTGTAGGATTAGGGAATATATCAATATTACCAACATTATTGTTGTTCAATGCATTAATTAATCCAATACAACAATTATCTCCCATTAAAGAATATACTATTTCGTTATCTTCTTTGTAACAATTCAGATAAACTTCAAAATTTCCATATGGATAAATGCATTCTATTAATCCTGCTTCGCTTCCAATCCCTTCTATCCAAGGTTTAATCCACCCTGGAAGACTACTTGAAGCAGTAAAACTATAAACCTTTCTACTCACATCATTAATTATAACTGTATCTATGCTTTCCACAATTAGTTCGAATGATTGCCCAAAGTATAAACTATAGTGCTCAACTGTGTCATTTAATCCTAAAGTAAAATCATAAATACATTTTTCGTCGCCATCTATTAAGAGATATACTTTCTGTTCAGATTCTCTTATTGGAAGATAGAATTCAGAATTTTCTTCTATAAAGTAATCATCAAAACAATTTACAGTCCACAACTTTTTATATTCAGTTAAATTAATTACTGTATCACCAAATATTCTGTAACTTGTTGTAGAAAATGTATCATCATCCCAAGGGTTAAGTGCAAAATTAACATTTGAAACATTCCAGATTGCATTTTCTTTTACGATTGGTAAAGCATCTTGAGCACTTGTAATAACAGATATATTAGCAAATATCAATATAAAAATAATAGTTCTTATTTCATGGGGTATTAGAGTTCTGGACATAGCAAAATATTTAGTACATTATATTTTTACATTAGTGATTCTCTACTATAAACAAATAAAAACACCATTTGGTTGCTTAACAATACAAAAATTTACTCCTTTTCAATTATTTCAAAACCATATTCGTCGGCAAACCTAAGTTGTTCTTCTTTAAATGCTTCGAATGCTGGGAAATAAATGTTTCGCATACTATCGTTCAATTCGGCAAAGTGGGCTTCGTCGGATTCTGTATATTCTTCGTCCGGAATTGAGTATATGTCAATCATTTTGCTGTAGTAATTGTTAAGAACAATATTGTATAGTTCAAAAAACTCTAAAGCCGATTTTTGAAATTTGTCTTTACCATCAAAATCCCCAAGCTCTTTTACTGTTTTTATCGAAAGCTCAGTTTGTTCTTTAGCTTCCTGCCATGATGTCTGCATTTCATCAGGATTGTAGTTTACAAAACTGGCATCTAAAGAATCGAACTTGTGTTGTATTGCAATGTGTTCAATAATAATACTATCGTGATATTCTATGGCTTCTTCGGTTTTTGAATTGCACGAAACAATTATTACGCCCAACAAGGCAAATATTAATATACTCAATTTTCTCATACCATATAACAATTAAAATTTGGTATTAAAATACTCATTAATTCTTAACTAACAAATCCCAAAATTCTACTGCACGGCGAGCATGTGGAATTACAATAGTACCACCTACAACTTGTGCCACGGCGATTATTTCCATAATCTCGGCGGTGTTCAATCCATGTTTGTAACATTGCTCTAGATGATATTTTACACAATCGTCGCAGCGTAAAACCATTGATGTAGCAAGTCCAAGCATTTCTTTTGTCCGCGAATCGATTGCTCCGTCTTGATAAGTTAATGTGTCGAGGCTAAATAAACGCTTAATAATTTTATTGTCGGCTGACAAAATGCGCTCATTCATTTTTTCTCTGTATTCGCGATAGTTTTCAAGTTTATCGTCCATAATTATTTATTATACTTGTTTACCTTTTAAAGTTGCAGCACTATACGATTCAATTTTAATTTCAACAAGATCGCCGGCATTAATATCGCCTTTAGGAAAAACAACCACCTTATTCTGAGATGTTCTGCCAAAAAGCTGCTCCTTCGACCTCTTACTATACGATTCGGCAAGAACTGTAAAGGTTTTGCCTACATCTTTTTTATTGCTTTCAGTCGAAAGCTTTTGCTGAAGCTCAATAATTTCGTTTAAACGGCTTATTTTAACTTCCTCAGGAACATCATCTTTAAGGTGTTTTGCCGCAAAAGTACCGGGACGCTCCGAATATTTGAACATAAAAGCAGCGTCGTATCCAACAAGTTTCATAATTTCTAAAGTATCATTATGGTCGGCTTCGGTTTCGCCACAAAATCCGGCAAAAACATCGGTAGTAATTCCGCAATCCGGGATATATTTTTTAATTGCTTCAATTCTACCCATATACCATTCACGGGTATATTTACGATTCATATTTTTAAGAACATTATTACTACCCGATTGCAGCGGCAAATGGATGTGTTTGCAAATATTCGAATAATCAGCCATTACACGCAACAACTCATCCGACATGTCTTTTGGGTGTGAGGTTGTATAGCGTATTCTTAGGTTTGGATATTTACGGGCAATCATTTCTAAGAGTTCAGGAAAACCAATATTGTTTTCTGTAATTCTGTACGAATTTACATTTTGCCCCAGCAAGCAAATTTCTTTATATCCCGAATCTGATAATTGAGCAATTTCGTTTAAAATATCAGAATAGGAACGGCTTCGTTCTCTCCCACGTGTATATGGCACAATACAATAAGTGCAAAAATTGTTACATCCACGAGTTATGGAAACAAAACCGGTTATTTTATTTTCGCCAATTCTGTAAGGAATTATTTGAGCATAAGTTTCATCGGTACTTAACTGTACATTTATCACATCAGACTTTGCCTTAATCAATTGTGGCAAACTACGATATGCATCGGGACCAGCGACAAAATCCACAGCGGGGTGTTCCAGAAATGCTTTGCCAACTCGTTGAGCCATACAACCTATTATTCCGACTTTAAGGTTATTCTTTCGGCGTTTCAAGCCCTTAAAATAATCTAAACGATGCCATATTTTTTGTTCAGCATTATCGCGAACCGAACAGGTATTAATAATAATAATATCAGCATTATCTGTCGTTTCAGCAACAAAATAATTGTTTGTATGCATTATTGAGGCAACCGTTTCGCTATCAGCAACGTTCATTTGGCAACCGTATGTTTCTATATAAACTTGTAATTTTGGCATTGCTTTGCAAAAGTATTAAATTAATTTGTAAGTCGTAAGTACATGCAAATTAAGCCCGTTGATATTTGCTAGTAAGTGGGGTTTTAAAATTCTTAACTTCTGCATTAAGTCGTTTATGTTGCCCATCGCATAATTTATTCAACATATTGTAAAAATCTTTACTATGGTTTTTATGAATAATATGTGTAAGTTCATGTAAAATAATATAATCTATTAATTCATCTTTCATTAGCATTAAGTAACACGAAAATGTTAGGCGATTGTCTTGCCGGCAGGTTCCCCAACGTGTTTTAGCACTCCCTATTCTGATATCCTTGTAACGTAAATTGTGTTTTAATGCAAGTGTTTTTACTCTTTGTGGGATATATTCTTTTGCTTCGAGAACAAGAACTTTTTTAAGAAATTCTCTAATTATCTCTTGAGTTTCAAACTTTTTTATATCCCATAATATGGGAAAATGCATATTCACAAATTCCTCCTCTATATTACCAATGCACCTGTCTTCAGTATCAAAAAATAGTCTTAAACTTCTATTATGAGTTTTAAACCCGTTTTCAATTATATTATTTACGTAATTATGCTTGTGTTTATCTATTTCTTTTAATTTCTTTTTAATCCATTCCTGCTTTTTATCAATAAAGAATAATGCAGCTTTATAGCTTAGCATCATAGGTAAACTCACTGTAACACCTTTTTTAGGGTGTACACTTAATCTCATATTTTTAAGTCCGGATTTTCGGGTAATTACAACTTGACTTCCGATAGATTTTACGTAAAATGATTTGCTCATTTCCTCGGCAATGCACTTATTTTTTTAAATGCTTCATCTGTTTTTTCAAGCAAATCTTTAATAATAGCATCGAAGTGTTCTTTTACTTTCTTTGCTTCAGTATTTTCGCTAAGGTGATTCACTCTATGGATAAGGTCTTTTCTTAGCTTTAAAATTTCGCTAATAATTTCTTTAACTTTACCTTCATCTTGGTTAGGATTCGCTTTCATATACTGCAAGCAATCTACCACAACCTCATCAACCAGTTGTTTTATATCTTGTTTTAAGTCTTTTCTTTTTGCCATTATAGCCTATTTTTTAATTATTTCCATTGATAATATTTTCACATCTTCTTTAGGACGACTCCTAGCATCCACTTCAACTTTTGCAATTGCATCTAACACATCCATTCCTTCGATAAGTTCGCCAAAAACAGTATATCCGCCATCGAGATGAGGAGTTCCTCCTACAGTACAATATGCATCTCGTTGCTCTTTTGAGAAAGTGGTGTTTAGTCGTTGTTCAAACATGTCAAGTTGATGATCAGTATAAACATTACCTTGGGCAATATAAAACTGACTACCGCTACTTCGTTTTTCGGGATTAACATTGTCGCCCTGTCTTGCAGCAGCTAAAGCTCCTTTTTTGTGAAAATATTTCTCGTTAAATTCCGCTTCTATTGTGTAACCAGGACCACCTGTGCCAAGGGCTGCACCTGCCGGAGCATCTTTAGAGTTAGGATCACCGGCTTGTATCATAAATTTATTTATTACTCTGTGAAATAATGTGCCATTATAAAAATTATCTTCTACAAGCTTTATAAAATTATCTCTGTGCTTGGGAGTCTCATCATAAAGCATTACTGTAATATCTCCCATTGTAGTAGAAATTTTTACATGTGTACTTTGTGCGTTAATAGTAAAAACAGCAAAAGCAGTTAATACAAATGATAATACTATACTTTTCATCGTCTATTGTTTTTAAAGATTCAGAACAAAATTAAAAAAAAAATCATATAACTATAATAATGTCAAAATATATAAGTTTTGGTATCATTGAAATCTTGATTATCCTGTAATTAATTACAACAATCTTAGTATTAAGCTTGTTTTATATTACATAAAACTATTTGATATATGATTTTAAAGAATAAAAAAGGACTGATTTTAGGAGCATTAGATGAAAACTCAATTGCGTGGAAAGTTGCTGAACAAGCAAAAAAAGAAGGTGCCGAAATAGTATTAAGCAATACTGCAATGGCTATAAGAATGGGTAATATTGACGAACTAGGCAAAAAAATAAATTCGCCTGTAATTGCTGCCGATGCAACATCTGTAGATGAGCTTAATGACCTGTGGAAAAGCACATTAAACCACTTTGGTTCAGGAGTTGATTTTGTATTGCACTCGGTTGGGATGTCGCCAAATGTACGTAAACGAATACCTTATCAGGAACTTGATTATAATTTCTTGAATAAAACTCTTGATGTTTCTGCAATATCATTACATAAATTGTTGCAAACCGCTTGGGAATTAAATGCGATTAATGACGAGGGATCTGTTATAGCCCTAAGCTACATCGCAGCTCAAAGAACTTTTAGTGGTTACAACGATATGGCAGAAGCAAAAGCTTTATTAGAATCAATAGTTCGAAGCTTTGGTTATCATTACGGGAGAAGAAATAAAGTAAGAATTAACAGTATTTCGCAAGCTCCCACAAATACTACAGCAGGAAGTAGTATAGAAGGATTCGGCGATTTATATACATTCTCCGAAAAACTATCACCACTTGGGAACCCCGATGCTCAAGCTTGTGCAGAATATTGTATAAGTTTATTTAGCGATATGACGCGAGGAGTTACAATGCAAAATCTATTTCACGATGGTGGTTACTCATCAATGGGAATGAGCGAAGATCTTATGCAGGAAATAGAGAAATGCCTTATGAAGAAATAATCTGTACTATTGAGTGAAAATATAGTGTAATCGAGAAAATGCTTAAAAACTATTAGAAAAGCTTCTGGCGACTCAATTAGTTTTAATTTGTTGTATATATTTTAGTAAACGCATATTCCTTAAGTCTTTCATTAGCAATATCAACATATTCTTTAGAAATTTCAGAACCAATCCATTTTCTATTTAACAAATGTGCTATTTTGGCTGTAGTTCCACTGCCCATAAAAGGGTCATATATTAAATCTGCTGTATTAGTCCATGTGTTTATCTGGTCTGCAACAAGTTTTTCAGGGAATATAGCAGGGTGATTATACGCTATTTTGTCTTTTGTTGATATACCACCGCCAATTGAATAGAAAAAAACATTACCTACCTTTTTTTCTTTAGTTCTCTCAACCTTTTCATAATCCAAAGAACCGTTTTGCCCTCTATTTTTCATGTTTGCAAGTCCTTGATATTTTGTAGGTTCTGTAAGTGGGTTAAATGTTTTAGGACTCCCTTTTGAAAAAGCAAACATGTATTCAAAATGTTGATGATACCTATTTCCTGTTTGAGGCATTGGGTTATTTTTATAATATATCATGGTATCATGCAATCTAAAACCGATCTCTTTAAAGAATAAAGCTTGTTTAAACGAAGTACCGGTCTCGCTTCCGTCAATAGTTGCATCAGCAACTATCCAAATAATTACACCGCCACTTTTTATAATTCGGAATAATTCTTTAGCAATCTTCTCAAATTCAAATTGATACCCATTATAATTCCTGATACCGTCATAGGGTGGTGATGTGATTACAAAGTCAATATAGTTATCTGGCATATTTTGCATTGTAATCAAACAATTCTCGTTATATATTTTCCCAATTTCCATGTTGCAAATTTAATCATTTCTCTCATTATTATAAATACTCGTCTTTGTCCTATTAAAATCAGCTGTTACAACATAAAATGAATCAGGAATGAATATTTATCCGTTATTAACCGTTAATAACGGCTATCCGTTTGTAAACAGATATTGCAAACCCACCTAATGCATTGATATAGTTTATTTTTCATGTTTTTTTCATTGGTGTAAAAATATTATTATCCGTTATTAACCGTTAATAACGGCTATCCGTTTGTAAACGAATATTATGAAATGTAAAAAGATATAAAGCTTTGTTTAAACAGCAATTACAATCAAAACCATAAGCTCATTGAATATCGCAAGTTAATTTCAGCACGGTTTTTGCTAAAAAGTTTTAAAGCTCTGAACAATTTATGACAAAACTTATCCTCAATACTTTAAAAAAATATTTATATGTTTTTATAATTGTTATAATTGCAGGTAATTCAGTTAATGCTCAAAATATCAGAGAATTAGCAATTCACCCCTGTACCGATTGCTCTTACGAAAAACATATTTATGCTTTGGGTGACACAGCAGTATATTGGTACAATTGGTACTACTATTATTATTCTCCCTATCCTAATGCCGGTTTAGTAAGAAATAGCGGAATTGTACAAATTGATGAACTCGAAGCTTTTGAAGACGAAGACTTGGATAGCAAATTATACGTAATAAGCGATACTGCTGTTTTTTATTATATTCCATATTATCAGGAGTGGTATCCCTTATCAACCGAAGGTTTAAATAGAACAGATAATAAGCCTGCACTTAAATCTTTGCAGGTGTTTACCGATATTGATGGCGATACTCGTGTTTATGTAATTTCTAATGACTCAATAATGTATTACGAGTGGTATTATTCTAAATGGTTTCCATTGAACAATCCTGTTTTACCTTTCGTTCAAACAAATATTGAAAAATCTGAAGAAACAGATATTACATTGGCAATAAAATATGATATTTTGACTATTGAAATAAAATTTCCTGCCAGTTTTAGTCAAGATTACAATATTGATGTTTACGATATTAGCGGAAAGAAAATGTTTAGGACACATCAATTCGATTATACCACAAATAAGGTATGGCATCAAATTTCGGTGAGAGGAATTGCCCCCGGTTCTTTCATTTTATCGGTAAGTTCAGATGATTTTAGTAAAGAGGTCAAATTTATTAAACCTTAAACCGGAAAATCTCTAAGACACTCATGTATGCCTTTATGTATGTCGTACCAATAATCGTAAGCAGCTGAGTGTTTATCTTTTTCGAAGCGTTTAATCCATTCCAATAATTCGGGGTCTGTTTCGCCTTCGTTTTGTTTTTTCTTTAAGAATTCGAAGACATAATCAATATTTCTTTCGGTTTCCCAGAAAACTGAGGAGTTGCGGCTATTAATTCTGCTTGCTGCCAAATCAATAGATTGCAGAAATGATTTTTTGTCGCCGAATAGTTCCTGTACAATATCCGGCATAATGTCTTCTGCCCATGCACGGTGGAATCTGCAAATCCCTAAATTATCAAGGATAAGCTCCTTTTTCATTCTTTCTGCATTGATTTGCCCAAGTTCACGAGGTGGAATAAATTTTCTGCCGTAATCGTTATAATATTTCCCCATTATCCCCATTGGCGAAAGCACACCCGGTGTCCAATATTGATTTGGCACCATCCATCCTTGTCTGGCAAAAGCTGTATAGATGAACAAATCCATTATTTTCTTGGTTTTGCATTTAGCAAAAGCCCTTGCGTATTTACGTGCTCCAAGCTTCAAATTAATTTTTGAATCTTCTTTTGCAATTTCTTCGAGTAAGGCGACCCCAATATTTGCATTGTGCATAGAATCTTTTACTATATCGAAATTTTCGGGTTCAAAAATCGGTTTCTTGTTAATTCCAATTTCTTCGGGTTTAATTAAATCTTCGTGCATACATTCCATAAGCCACGCCAATACACCACCAATGGAGATTGCGTCAAATCCCATACTATCTGCTTTGCCGTTAAGTTTTTCGGCAGCTCTTTGGTCAAATATTCCACATAATGGACCTAAGGTTTGATATGGCTCATAATCTTTTTTAAACTCATCACGCATTTTTTTACATACAGCTACACAAGGTTCTCCACAATTTTTCTGTTGTTTTGGGAGTATGGTTTCTTCGTTGAATTGTTTAAGGTAATGATTCAGGATAAAATCTGTATGCAGTTGTTGGCGTTTTTCGTCGCTCCAGTATATAGTCCTATAGTTAAATGCTGTAATATAAGTTCCAAGATTGGCATAATTTACACCAAATGTACCACCTGTATTAAAATTTGGATCGAAGCGGTATTTTGTGGTAGCTTCAAGGTCTTTGGCCATAAGCTTTTTCTTATATCTGTCTTCGAACCATTTGTCGGCAACTTTACGGTCGCGAAAATCTTCGTCAACAAATGTACCGCCATAAATTACCGCGGCAATACCGTGCTCCATTAATAGTTTTGTTCCCAGTCCTCCTCGTCCTGCCCAAGTATCTACAAAGCTGATGACTCCCTTTTTCACTGGAGCCGAACAAATTGCACCTATATCTGAAAATAGCGAAGCTTGCCCCACTGCCAATATTCGTGGTTCTTCTTCGTAGCGATCACCATATTCATCGTAAGCATGTTGCATCATAGAATAAACTCCACCTCTACCTTTCTCCCACACTTCATGAATATTTACGGGTTTAATATCAACCTGAATTTCTTCACCATGAATACGATTAAGATACAATATTGAAGGAGTAGTAGCTTTGCCTACAAGCGATAGAAGATTTATGCCAAGATTATCGAAAACTAGTCCGGCACCTCCCATACTCGAAATATAGAATCCATGCCACGAGGGACTTATTCCGGTAAAAACCATTCTGTTTGAACCCGGGAAAATTGACCCTGAAAGTAAACCAGTTCCAATATTTAAACTATTGTTTTTATGAGCAAGATGTAACCCCAAATCTACCGGACCCCAAAATTTACCTATATTGTAGTGTAAAAGCTTATAAAAACCGCTTGAAGTGTCAATCATTAAGGTTTTCAATTCTGATTTCAGCATAATTCAATCTTTTAATCAAATTTATTTTAAAGATTAGCCAATATAACTTAAAATTCCGAGAAATCCTTATCAAAAAGGTCTTCCATTCTCAATTTTATCCTGTTATCAGATTTTTGGTCTTTATGCCTTATAGTATTGTTAACCGGTTCCAACACATAATCCTTAGCCCATTGGGGATAGTATTTTGCAAGTTCACAAATACTTTCGGTAATCATACTAATTTCATCGTTTGTCATAGTAGGATGAATCGACATTCTAATCCACCCTGGTTTCTCCGAAAAATCGTAGTGGTTAATTAATTCAGTAATATGTTTGGAGTCTTCTCTTTTTAGGTTCAATAAATAATGCCCGTAAGTTCCTGCACACGAACAGCCTCCACGAACCTGAATTCCAAATTTATCGTTTAATAATTTTACACCTGCATTGTAATGAAGTTTATCAATATAAAATGAAATTACTCCAAGTCTTTCTTTCTGTTTATCGGCAAGAATATGGAGGTTATCAACTTTGCACAAACCCGCCCAAAGTAAATCTATCTGTTCTTTTTCTCTTTGAAGAATATTTTCAACTCCCATTTCTTCTTTAAGCTGCAAGGTAAGGGCTACTCTTATGGTTTGAATAAATCCAGGAGTACCTCCATCTTCACGAGCTTCAATACTATCAACATATTTATGCCCACCCCAAGGATTTGTCCAATCAACAGTACCACCCCCTGGATTATCAGGGATAGTGTTTCTGTAGAGCTCCTGATTAAACAAAAGAATTCCGCTACTTCCGGGACCTCCTAAAAACTTATGAGGAGAAAAATAAATTGCATCTAAATATTCTTCGGGGTCGGCAGGATGCATATCGATTTTTACATAAGGTGCAGAATATGCAAAATCAACAAAACAATATCCACCTGCACGATGAATCATTTTTGCTAATTTGTAATAGTTATTTTCTATCCCTGTAACATTTGATGCAGCCGAAACAGCAGCTATCTTTGTTTGACGATTTTTATGTTTTTCAAGTAATTCTTCAAAATGTTGATAATTAACTAGACCGTCTTTGTCAGGCATAATTATTTCAACATCAGCAATAGTTTCTAACCAACTTGTCTGATTACTATGGTGTTCCATGTGTGTAATAAATACAACAGGACGTTTTTCTTCAGGGATTTTAATTCTATTTCTGAATTTCTCATGAATCTTCATCCCCAAAATTCGCTGAAACTTATTCACAACACCTGTCATTCCGGAACCCGCAGAGATAAGCACTTCATTTTCACCTGCATTTACATGCGATTTTATAATCTCTCTTGCTTTATGATAAGCATAAGTCATTGCCAACCCTGTGGTATTTGTTTCGGTATGGGTATTTGCCACAAAAGGCAGAAAGTCATTACACAATCGTTCTTCCAAAGGCTTATAGCTTCTTCCACTTGCTGCCCAATCTGCGTAAATTATTTTTTTCTCTTCCTTAAAAGGGTTTATAAAAGTCTGGTTTATTCCGATAATATTATCTCTGAATTTATTGAAATAGTTCTCCATAAAACATGGGTATTTAACATTAAATCAATCTAATAGCAAATCCTTGCAAAATGTGTCAAATATAATACTTATAACTTGACATAATTTAATAATTATACAATGTAGAAATGCCTTATTGGTTGTGAGTACCATTAGTAAGTTTTTTAAAAACTCTTTCTAATGCAGACACTCCCACTAAAGTAATTAAAACCAAAACAGCAATTATTATAGCAGCAATATTATTCCCGGTACCAATAAGAGCACCAAGACCAGCCAACACCCAAATAATAGCTGCAGAAGTAACTCCGTGTACTAAACCGCCTTTAGTTAAAATTATACCTGCACCTAAAAAACCCACACCGGAAACAATTTGTCCGAGAACACGAGACGGGCTATTGTCGCCCACATAAGAATCAGCAATAACAATAAACAAATAAGAAGCCAAACATACTAAAATACTCGTTCTGATACCTGCAGGTTTACCTCTTAGTTGCCGCTCTAATCCTATAATTGTACCACATAGAAAAACAGTTCCTATACTTGCTAAGTTAAGAGGTGAAATGAATTCATTTATTTCATGCATAGTTAATGATAATTTAAGTTTTAAACTTATTCAAAAATAATAATATTTTTATGTTATAAGAGATGTTTTTTATCTGTTGCTCAAAAAGTATGATCTCTATATAAATTAAGTTCGATAAGTAATGCCGGTTAATAAAGCAATTGAAACTTTTTAAGTATAGAGCAATCAAATAAGTATTTAATTATATTTTTGTGTTTTGAAATTATTAAAAGCAATTATGGAAGACTTATTCAAGAAATTAATCAGCCACAGCAAAGAATACGGTTTTATTTTTCAAAGTAGTGAAATATACGATGGGCTTAGTGCAGTTTACGATTACGGGCAATATGGTGCTGCCTTAAAAAACAATATTAGAGATTATTGGTGGAAAGCAATGACTCAGCTGAATGAAGAGGTTGTAGGAATTGATTCGGCTATTTTTATGCACCCTATGGTTTGGAAAGCTTCTGGTCATGTTGATGCTTTTAATGATCCATTAATTGATAACAAAGACAGTAAGAAACGCTATCGTGCCGATGTTCTTATTGAAGAGCATATCGAAAAGATGCAACAAAAAATAAACAAAGAAGTTGAAAAAGCACGAAAACGTTTTGGTGATGCCTTTGACGAGAAACAGTTTTGCGAAACTAACCCACGAGTTTTAAAATACTCTGAAAAAATCAAAGATGTTACCGAAAAAATGGTTGATTATCTTGATAATAACAAGCTTGATGATTTAAAAATATTGATAGAAGAGGAGGGGATTGTTTGTCCGATATCAGGTTCGCGTAACTGGACTGACGTAAGGCAATTTAATTTAATGTTTGACACGAAACTTGGTTCTTTAGCGGAAGGTAGTAATACGATTTACTTACGACCTGAAACTGCCCAAGGTATTTTTGTAAATTATCTTAATGTTCAAAAAACCGGAAGGATGAAACTTCCGTTTGGGATTGCCCAAACCGGTAAGGCTTTTCGTAACGAGATAGTTGCCAGACAATTTATTTTTCGTATGCGTGAATTTGAACAAATGGAAATGCAATATTTTGTAAAACCTGGTACAGAAAAAGAATGGTTTGAGTTGTGGCGCGAACGCCGCATGAACTGGCATAATTCGTTTGGTTTCGATGCAAATAAATTCCGCTGGCATAAGCACGATAAACTTGCACATTATGCCAATGCAGCATACGATATTGAATTTGAATTTCCATTTGGTTTTAAAGAACTTGAGGGGATACATAGTCGCACAGACTTTGATTTAAAACAGCATCAGGAATTTTCAGGTAAAAAACTTCAGTTTTTCGATCTGGAAGCTGGCGAAAGTTATGTACCATACGTTGTAGAAACATCAATAGGTTTAGACAGAACTTTTCTTATGATTCTTACAGCTGCATATTGCGAAGAAACAGTAGGCAACGAAGAACGTGTAGTTTTAAAAATCCCTGCTCCAATTGCTCCTATTAAAGCAGCAATTATGCCACTTGTAAAAAAAGACGGCTTACCCGAAATTGCCAGAGAAATTATTAATGAATTAAAATTTGATCTTACTTGTCAATATGATGAAAAAGACAGTATCGGTCGCCGTTATCGCCGCCAAGATGCAATTGGAACTCCATTTTGCATTACAGTTGACCACCAAACTATCGAAGACAAAACCGTAACTATTCGTTATCGCGATAGCATGGAACAAGAGCGTATTCCTATAGAAAAAGTAAGTAAAATTGTTCGAGAAAAAGCTGATATTCGGAACTTATTGAAAAAACTTTAGCCAAGTATTGGTCATAGTCAGGGTCTGACTACTAACTAATACTCGTCATTATCAACCATCCATTGCGCATTTCGGCGTATCATCTCTTCGAGTTCTACACCTTGTTCAATTGCTTGCTGTTGTACCTTTTGCAACCATTCTTTATTCGTTTTAATAGCATTTATATAAAACTCAAAACTACCAAGAGGTGCATCATTTTCAGCACGGTCTGCAGCTTCTTGCCATAAAGCATCTTTTAATGAGATATTATTAGCTCTGGCGTATGCATAAACAGCCAAAAACTGTTCCCTATCTTTGGTAATATCAGTAAGATGGTAAACAAGTGGTTCTGAATGATAAGCGGGATTAAGATATTTATACATTATTTCTTCAAAATTCCAGAAGAAAGCATGAAGAAAATGTTCTGTACATTCAAGCACAATAATATCTCTTTTAAGAACTTCAGCAGGTATATCCAAATTGAAATTATATAAGTTTTTAATATAAAACTGAGGATATACCATTACATTATAATACCAGAAATTGTAATGTTTGTAAAGATATTCGGGGATAGGATTTTTTAGCCAATGAAAAACATAACTATCTCCAACAAATAGAATATCTACTTCAGGATTTTTTGCAGTATCATCAAATGCAAATTTTGGATAAGCTAATTCTTTTTCGGGCAATCTGAATATCAAATTCATTAATTCTCCAATGTCATAATCTTGACCTCTTGGGATATTAGACAACTCGATATGTGAAGGTTTAAGTTCGGGGATATGTTTGTGTGTAAGATTGCGTGCAGCAGTTAAAAAAGTGTCTAAAGCCAGATAAGAACCATAATCGCTCCAGTGAACCCCATAGGTTGGGAAAAGTGGCCAACTTGCAGTATCTTTCATTTCGATAAAGTAGGTATGCAAATCGATATGGTTAATATTTAATTCATTAAGTTTTTTTACCATGTAATCATGATTATTCTCAGGGCACGTCTTCTCTGTGTACATCATACTGTCGGGAATATTTTCGGGCATATATCCGGCTTTACCCGGAGCCATTACCACAAGAAGCTGAACACCTCTTTTTTGCAAAGTATCTTGTAAAAACTTAATTCTTTGCATTCGCATATCAATTAGCTCTCGCCCAATAAAAAATTCTCCCGTGTAATTATAAATATAATCAGATTGAAAACACTGACGATTCTTTCCTAATACCACACCTGCTGCATTTGTTTTATTGTAAAGTGAATACTGCATTTGATTATTAAGCCTTACCAAACTTGGTCTGAACACCTGCGATTGATTTAGCCAGTCTGTTAAGCTATCTTGATATTGTCCTGCAAACCATCTATCTATATTGAATAATGGTTTTGGGATGCTATCGGTAAAACCGTTTAAGGGGCTAATTTTTACAGGAATGAAGCCCGTGTATTGCTGGAATACAGGTATTAGCAACACCGACATTAGAACTATAAATATCAAATATTTCAATTTAATACTCATTATTAAAATCGATAATAAATAAATGGATTAAATCCTGATGAACTTATTATTGAAACAGATATTATTAATAATAAAAGACAAATAAATGCCATTAATAGATATCGAGATTTTGTGTAATCAGCAAAAAACACTTTTTGTTCTATTTTAGCTCCAAACGGGAAAGCAACCATAAATGAGAATATAACAGCAAATACTAACATTGTCCAGAATTCTCTATCGAAATATTCTATTCCTCCAAAATCGAAAGCGAATAATTTGCCTATATAGCCGGTTGCATATCCAAAAGTTTCTGATCTAAAAAACACCCACCCAATAATTGCGATAATAAATGTAATTATAATACTAGGGTATTTACCAATTTTATTATAGAATTTTAGTAAAAACAAGCGGTCGAGGATAAGGAATAATCCATGGTATGCACCCCAAATCACGAAAGTCCATGAAGCACCATGCCACAAACCTGATATTAAGAAAACAACCCACAAATTAAAGTACAATCTGAATTTTGTATTAACTCTGTTTCCTCCAAGTGGAATATACAAATAATCACGCATCCATCTTCCGAGAGTCATGTGCCAACGCCGCCAGAATTCAGTGATACTACCCGATATATATGGATTGTTGAAGTTTTCAGGAAATTTGAAGCCAATCATTCTTCCAATACCAATTGCCATGTCGGAGTAGCCCGCAAAATCGAAATAGATTTGGAAAGTATATGCTAGCAAACCTATCCAAGCCGTACCTGTTGACATATCGGCAGGAGCCATACTAAAAATTCTGTCGGCTTGTTCACCCATTACGTTTGCAATAAGCACCTTTTTTGACAAACCAATTATAAATCTATATAAACCAAGAACCTTATTATCTATAGTTTCGTTTGCACTTCTATCGGTTAATTGATCGGCAATTTCGTTGTATCGAACAATAGGCCCAGCAATTAGCTGAGGGAATAATAAAATGTAAAGGCACAAATCTGTGATTTTCTCAAGAGGTTTATGCTGCCCTCGATACACATCAATTGCGTAAGTGAATTTTTGAAAAGTAAAAAAGGATATCCCAATTGGCAATGCTATTTTTGTCCAGTGAACAGCGTTCATCCCCATAGCATTAAGAATAGCATTTAAATTATCTACAAAAAAGTTAGCATATTTAAAGTAAGCCAGCAAGCCAATATTTAGCACAATTGTTGCACCTACAAGCCAACGGCGTTTGCTACCTGTACTCTTGTACATTTCTTTTACAATATAGAAGTCGGCAATAATAGAGGCTAACACTATAAAAACAAATTGTGGTGCACCCCATGCATAATAAAACAAACTCGCAATAAGAGCAACATAATTTTTATATTTTTCGGCAGATAAGTAATAAATTACCAAAAATATAGGGAAAAAATACAGAAGGAATATTGTACTGCTAAAAACCACTTTTTTCGATTTTAAAAAGTTAAATATTTCACATAATTTGCAAAAATGCTAAAATTAATTTAATAATCTATTAAAAAGATTAATATTTTGATAAGCATAAATTGGTTTTAATTATTATATAGTATTAAAACCTAATATTTAAGGATACTTTAAATTTTATTTAGAAAAAAGTTTGTAGGTCTTTACAATAACTTTTTATAATTCTTGATGTAATAAATCTAAGATTTGGTTAGTTATTGTTTTTTCATTATTTTTGTTTAGTTGAAATGTCCTGTATTTTATAAAGCTTGGTGTTGAACTCAAAAACAAAGAATTCAAAAGACTTTATAAAATATCAACATTCATATTTTATGTATCTATTATTTTTTATAATTTTTAGTTTCTTATTTAATAAAATTTTATTTATTTGGAAAAAGTTAATGTTTTAGTAATTGGAGGTGGTGCTTCAGGCTTACAAGCCGCTATTAGTGCCAAAACATTTTACCCTGAAAAATCAGTAGTTGTAATTAGACAAGAAGAAAAAATGCTTGTCCCTTGTGGAATTCCATACATTTTGGGTTCTTTAGAAAATAGTGATAAAAACATTCTACCTGACAAATTACTAATAAATGTGGGAGTAGATATTAAAATTGGTGAGGTTACAGCATTAAATATTAAAGACAAAGAGTGTTTATTATCAGATGGACAGAAAATATATTTTGAAAAACTTATTATAGCAACCGGCTCTGTACCAACTAAGCCTAAATGGTTAAAAGGGAACGATCTTGAAAACGTATTTACTATCCCCAAAAACAAAGTTTATTTAGACAAGATGTACAGTAAGCTTAAAGGGCTTAAAAAAGTTATTACAATTGGTGCCGGGTTTATTGGAGTTGAAGTATCTGATGAAATGAATAAAGCTGGTTGGGATGTTACATTACTTGAAATAGAACCTTATATTCTTAATAAAGCATTTGATAAAGAGTTTGGTGTAAAAGCTGAGGAATTGCTTACAAATAGAGGCGTAAAAGTAATTACTAATAAAGGAGTAAAAGAAATTATTGGTAAAAACGGAAAAGTAGATCATATTGTACTTACCAACGGTGAAACTCTTGAGGCTGATGCTGTAATACTTTCAATGGGTTATGCTCCCAATACTGAACTAGCAAAAAAATCGGGTATTGAGTTAAACGAATTAGGCTTCATAAAAACATGTGAGTATATGCGTGTAAATAATTGTTCAACTGATATTTTTGCTGTAGGAGATTGTGCTGAAAAACGTGATTTTCTTACTCGAAAACTCAATGCTACTATGTTAGCATCAACTGCATGTGCAGAGGCTCGTATTGCCGGAATGAATGTATATGAATTAAGTCCTTGTAAAACTTTTAGTGGCACTATCGCTATTTATGACACAGCAATCGGTGATATAGCATTTGGTACAGCAGGTATTACAGAAGAAAAAGCAATTAGTGAAAAGTTTAATATTATATCGGGCAGTTTTACAGGAATGGACAAACATCCCGGAACTCTCCCTAACACACATGAACAAACTGTTAAACTAATTGTTGCTGCCGATTGTGGAATGATTATAGGTGGAGAAGTTTGCGGAGGAAGTAGTGTGGGAGAATTAACTAATCTTATTGGGTTCTTAATTCAAAATCGCACAAATATAAAAACTTTATTAGCTGCACAAATTGGGACACATCCTTTATTAACAGGCAGTCCGGCAGGATATCCGTTAATTAAAGCTGCTGAAGTTATAGCTAAAAAATTGAAAAATATTAGATAAAACAGAACATAGATAAGTTCAGTTCTGTAATATTTTAATAATATTTACAATAATTATTCAGGGGAAGATTACAATCTTCCCCTGAATAATTTATTGGATCAAAATGATTTTGACAAACCTGTTAAAATTCAGAATTTTAACATAAGAGACAAGGCTAAATAGCTTTCACACACTAAAACAAAAGAAGTTCCTTATCCTAAACTATATTCATTGGTTCAAGGATATTACAGAATCTGGATTTAAGGTATTAGCTTTTTACTATCTTTATGCAAAAAATCAATATTAAGCAATGAAAAATCAAGCTAAGTTTGACCGCATGCTAAAAATGTTAATGTATATTGCCGGATTTGGCAAATCACTTAAAGATATTTCAGATCATTTTAAAGTTTCTGAACGAACTGTATATCGATATATTGATACCTTTAGAAATGCAGGATTTATTATTAGTCAAAAAAATGGCTATTATAATATTGATAAACAATCGCCATCTTTAAAGGCTCTTAGCGACTTACTTCATTTTACACAAGAAGAAGCATATATTTTAGAAAAGGCTATTCACTCAATTGATGACAATAATTTGTTTAAAACAAATTTAATAAAGAAATTGTATTCGGTTTATGATTTTGGTCGCTTACCCGCAAGTATCATAAAACACGAAAATGCAAGTAAAGTACATAACATAATAACAGGTATAAAAGACAAGAAACAAATTCTTTTAAGGCAATATAGTTCAGCTAATAGTTCCATTATTCGCGACAGATTGGTAGAAGCATTCGGATTTACTACAAATTATATTTCGGTATGGTGTTACGAACCCGAAAGTAAAAAAAATAAACTTTTCAAAACTAGCAGAATAGGTTCAGTAACATTAATTGACAAAAGTTGGCAATATGAAAATGAACATAAAGAGGGATTAATTGATGTTTTCAGAATAAGTACCTACGAAAAAATACCTGTAAAATTCGAGTTAAGTTTACGTGCTCAAAACCTTTTAATTGAAGAATATCCGCTTACCGAAAAATATATACGCAAAATTGATGAATCGCTTTACCTGTTTGATGGTTGGGTATGTAACCTTGAAGGAGTTGCTAGGTTTATTATGGGCTTACCCGGCGAAGTTAGAATCATATCTCCTAATAGTTTAAAACAACACATAAAAGAAAAATTATCAAATAATTTCTCCTACTGACGCAAGTTGTCAGTTAGAGGCTTTACATTTGTTCTGTAAATAAGATTATAAACCATAAAAACAGAACAATTATGAAACGCAAATACTTTTCTCACTTCAATATTGCAGGTTTTACATACTACGAAGGAGCAATAGTTTTTGAAGAATTACAAATTGGAACTATACTAGAACTTAAATCCGAACCCGACAATAAGTTTGATGATAATGCAGTTGCAATTTATTACAAAGACCACAAACTAGGATTTATTCCCAGAAGTATTAATCAGCCAATTAGAACTATACTCGATACCGGTTTTGATATTTTTGAAGCGAGAGTTCAGGTTAAAAGGCCGGAAACATACCCCGAGAAGCAAATTTCAGTTATTATTTACGCAAAGTATAACGAATAAGTTTTTACTATAGTTCAGATTAGCTGTTTGTAAATACCCACAAGCTTCCGATAACAGGAATATAATTGGAAGTAAATTGTGGGTATTTTATTCTTGCAAATAGCATAGAAATTCTAATAAAATCCCTTTATCTTAGCCGTAAAATATTTAACAATTTGTTATGGGTAATAATTCAAAAGGAATTCATGTAAGAAAAGCTTCCGGCGAACTTGAAATCTTTGACATTGAAAAGCTGAAACAGTCTTTACACAAAGCAGGTGGCAATGAAGAGCTTATTGCTAATATAACATCAGATATTAAAGACTGGATACAAGACGGGATAAGTACCAAAAAGCTATATTCTCAAGCATTTAAACTTTTAAACAGAAAAAACCGTTTAAATGCTTTACGCTATAAACTAAAGCAAGCCTTATACGAGTTAGGACCTTCAGGCTATCCATTCGAACACTTTATGGGAGAGATTTATCGCAGATGGGGTTATAATGTAGAAGTAGGAAAGGTAATTGAGGGTTCTTGTATAAGTCACGAAATGGATGTTATAGCTACAAACCAAAGAAATCAAATCTTTTTGGAGTGTAAGTATTCAAGCCATCAGGGAAAGTATGTCAGCATACATGTGCCACTCTATGTAAAAGCACGTGTAGATGATATAATTATTAGAAGAGAAAACACTCCTGAATATTCAGGATTGAACTTTTCGGGAGGCGTTATAAGTAATACTCGTTTTTCGCCTGACTCTATTGCTTACAGCAAATGTTACAATCTATCTTTATTAGGTTGGGACTACCCTACTGGTAACGGATTAAAAGAAATTATGGAACGAGAAAAAATATTCCCGATAACAATACTTCATGAACTTACCAAAAAACAGATTTCTATATTATTAGAATTAGGGTTGGTAACTTGTAAACAATTGAAAGAGAACTTAAAATCTTTAGATGAGCTTAATTTAAGCAAAAATATGTTAAAGAAACTTAGAGAAGACCTCGAAAATATTGATTTTTATTAATAACAATTACATTTTTTAAACATTTTTGTAGCAATTTAAATAAACTTATTCACATGTTTTATAAATTATATAATTAATTAGTGAGTTTAGAATTGCTTTGTGTATTTTTGTGCAATTATTGTTGAAATATATACATATAATGAAAAAATATCTTATAATCTTATCTTTGCTTTGTGTGGGATACTCTGTTTTTTCGCAAGTAGAAAAAGATACAACAAGACAAGAAGCAGTTGAAAATTCTGCTCCCGTAATAAGCTTAAGCATCTCTGACGTTGATGGAGACGAAGACTCTCAGGATATTAGCGGTCTTTTACAATCATCAAAGGATATTTTTGTTTCTACTGCCGGATATACTTTTGGGCAATCGAGATATAATATCAGAGGTTACGACAGCGACAATACTCAAGTGATGATTAATGGAGTTACGGTAAATGATATTAACTCAGGAAGAGCTTACTGGAGCAACTGGGGCGGACTAAATGATGCTACACGCAATACAGTAGTATTAAGCGGATTAGGATTTTACGATTATGGTTTTGGCAGAATCGGTGGAGCTACAAATATTATCACAAGAGCTTCAGAATATATCCCACAAACCAGAGTATCATACTCCTTAGCTAATAAAAGCTATAACAACAGATTAATGTTTATCCATTCAACAGGTTTGATGGAAAACGGCTGGGCATTTACTGCAAGTGGTTCAAAACGTTGGGCAGTAAATGGATATAGCGAAGGTAGTTTTTACGACGCATATTCGTACTTTGTTGCAGCCGAGAAAAAACTAAACAATAAACATAGTTTTGGCTTAACTATCTTTGGTTCTCCAAGCCGAAGAGGTGGCTCAAGTGTTAGTATCCAAGAAATATATGACCTTACAGGAGATCATTATTACAATTCTAACTGGGGTTATCAGAACGGAGAAGTTAGAAACGCCAGAGTTAGTAATTATCATCAGCCACATTTTATGCTAACTCATTATTACGACATAAACGAAAAAATGAGCTTAACTTCTTCATTGCACTACACATTTGGAAGAGGAGGAAGCACAGCTCTTAATTGGTACGATGCAGCCGACCCACGTCCCGATTATTACCGGTATCTACCAAGCTATTGGGAAGAGCAAAATCCATTTATGGTAAATTATCTTACAAACCTATGGCAAAATGACGAACTTTATCGCCAATTAGACTGGGACGCCTTTTACGATGCTAACCGTAATAACCTATACACTGTAAATAATGTTAATGACATAGATGGAAACAATGTAACAGGATATAGATCAAAGTATATTATCGAAGATAGAAGAAACGACATTGCTCAATTCGATTTCAATACTACTCTTAAGCATAATATAAATCCTGATTTAGCAATGATTTCAGGAATCAATATCACAAAAAATCGTGGTCATCATTTTAAAGAAATTGTTGACCTACTTGGCGGTGATTGGTGGTTAGATATAGACCAATTTGCCGAACGCGACTTTAATGATGAATATACATCTCAAAGTGATATCGAAAATTATAACAGACTCGTTACAGAAGGCGATGTTTTTGGATATAATTATTATTCAGATATAAATATCTATGATGCATTTACTCAAATTCAGTATAAAACAAATTATCTTGACTTTTATGCAGGAATAGATTTATCTTATACAGAATTCTGGCGTACCGGAATGATGAGAAACGGGAAGTTTCCAAGTAATTCAAAAGGAGAATCAGAACATCAACAGTTTTTTAACTATAATATAAAAGGAGGAGTTAATTATAAAATTACAGGACGTAATTTCTTGATTTTGAATGCTGCTTATCTTACAAAAGCACCTTATTTCAGATATTCATATGTTTCTCCACGTACACGTAACGATGCAGTTGAAGGATTGTCAAGCGAAACCATTATGACCGGCGATTTAAGCTATATATACAGAAGCCCATTTGTGCAAGCCAGAATTACAGGATATTACACAGACTTTACAGATCAGTTGTTCAACGTTAGCTTTTATCATGACGAACTTAACACATTTGTAAATTATATAATGACCGGTGTTGATAAACTTCATTATGGCGGTGAACTTGGAGTAGAGGTAAAAGCATCTGCAACATTAACACTTCATGGTGTACTTGGGTATGGACAATATATCTATAATTCGCGTCCAACAGTTACTATTGCTCAAGACAACGATTCGGAAATTCTTGCCGAAAACAGAACTGTATATCTAAAAGATTATCATGTAGGCGGAATGCCCGAACTGGCAGCCTCTGTAGGATTTAAATACAATGCACCAAAATATTGGTTTGTAGGTGTTAATGGAAATTATTTTGGAGAAAACTATGTTACTCCAAACCCTGAAAGACGTACCGAAGAAACACTAACAGCTTATATTTCTACCGACCCACAATTAGAAGTAATATTAGAACAAGAAAAATTAGATCACGGCTTTACTATTGATATTTGGGGTGGTAAATCATGGAAAATTGATGATTACTATTTAGGTTTTACTTTGAGTGTTAACAACATTCTAAATAATAAAGATTTGAAAATTAAAGGTTTTGAGCAATACCGCTTCGAACCTTCCGATTACGATAAGTTCCCTAATAAATACTATTATATGTATGGAAGAACTTATTTCCTTAATGTGTATTTTAGATTTTAAATAAATATAAATTGAAAAAATGAAATATTTAGCTATTAAAATATCAGTATTAATAATAGTTCTTGCAGGTTTAAATTCTTGCGAACTTGAACCAGACACTCCACCAATTACAGAGGCAAACACCGATCTGTTTCTTAACATTGCAGACATATATCAGATACATGCCGATAGTGGAGATAACTATACTTTTACCGATGATTATATGTTGTTTGCAACTGTAACAATGGACGACTCAAATGGGAATATTTATAAAGAAGCTTATGTACAGGACTCAACAGGTGGAATTAATTTATACAAATTAAGCACTGCCGGACTTACCAGAGCAGGTCAAAAAATCAGAATTAATTTAAATGGAGCTTCTATTGTTGACTATAGCGGTAAAATGGAAATTGTATTCGATGGAATTTTAGATGCAAGTAAAAATATCATTATTCAGAGTAATAATGCTGCAATAGAACCCGCAGAGATAAGCATACCCGACCTAGAAACAAACGATTATGAATGTAAGCTTGTAAAAGTAGTAGATGTTCAATTTGCTGACAATGAATTAGGAAAAACATATGCAGATGGCGTAAACAATACAACACAAAACAGAATCTTAGTTGATTGTAATGGAAATCAACTTACTGTAAGAACAAGCGGGTATGCCGATTTTGCTGCTGATACAGTTGCCGAAGGAAGAGGAAGCATTGTTGGTATTGCTACAACTTTTATAGGATACACAGGCACTGTTACTCGCCAACTAATAATACGCTCGATAGAAGAAGTACAACTTGACAGCACAAGATGCGATAATTAAAAAATTAATTGAATTAAATTATATTGACAATGAAATATAAATATTTAATATTAGTGCTAATACCAATTTTGATGTTTTTATCATCATGTATTCAAAACTCGTTTGAGGAGCCACCTGAAGTTACTATACCAGTTGGAGAAGCTCTTACTATTGGAGATTTACGTCAAATGTATATCGATAGCATACTTACGGGACCATATATCACCTATAAATTTACCAATGATTATTCTGTTTACGCAGTTGTAACTATGGACGATAAATCAGGTAACATTTATAAAAGTGCTTTTATTCAGGACAATACCGGAGCAGTTAATTTACATATGCAAGCCTCTGGAGGTTTGTATCTAGGCGATTCTATCAGACTTAACCTAAATGGCTGTATTCTTGGCGATTACGAAGGTATGTTGCAAATTGATTCGGTTCATGTTGAAAAAAATATTAGAAAAATTGCTACACACATGTTCAGAACACCCAAATTGCTTACTATTCCACAGATAAATACCGGATTGTATCAAGCACAACTTATACAATTAGAAGATGTTCAGTTTATTGAAAGTGATTTAGGTAAAACTTTTGCTGATGGTGAAAATCTATTAACAGAAAATCGTACTCTTGAAGATTGTAACGGAAACCAATTAATTGTTAGAACAAGTGGATATTCAAGTTTTGCAAGTGAACAGATTCCAGAAGGAAAAGGAGAAATAATAGGAATATTAAGCCAGCACCGTGATGAATGGCAGCTATATATTCGTAAAATGGATGAAGTTAATATGGATGGTTTAAGGTGTGGAGAATATATTGCTATACTAGAAGAAAACTTTGATAATGTAGTGCAGGGAGCAGATATTGTACTTACAGACTGGACAAACTTTGGCAGTATTCTTTGGAAGGGTGTAAACAACGGATACGACACCATGGCACGTGTGGGTGGTAGCGGAGAAAATACTTCATGGCTGATTACTCCTGAATTTAGCATAGAAGAGCATCCAAACCTAAAACTAAGCTTTATTACTAGAGCAATGAATCTAAATCAATCAAGCTTGAAGGTTTATATCTCTTCTGATTTTACAAGTGGTTCGAACCCTGAAGACGCAACATGGACAGAATTTACCAATGTAATAATTGCTTCTTCTGCGAACAATACTAATTCTGGAGATATTGATTTATCAGACTACTCAGGGAATGTACATATTGCATTTAAATATAACTGCTCAGCAACAGGATCAGGATCTTATTTCCTTGATAATGTTTTGGTTTTTACTGATTAGTTAAAAAGATAATTCCTGTAATCTTTTTAAGCATTACCAAATGCTTCAATTGCCTTTTTAATTCGTAAGATAGTTTCTCCTCTACCAATTATTTCGGCAATATCAAACACATGAGGACCTTTTCCGGCTCCTACCAATGCCAATCTAAATGGCGTCATAACTTTTCCGAAACCAAGTTCTTTAGCTGCAATCATTTCTTTTACTTTGGTTTCGAGATTATTGGCTTCAAATTGATCAATTTTATTCAATAACAACATTAAATCAGTCATTATTTCAGCTGTATCTTCTTTCCATGCTTTTTTAGCAAACTTTTCATCGTAATTGTCGGGAGTTTTATAAAAGAAATAAGCTTCGTTCCACAACTCAGAGACAAAACTAATACGTTCTTTTAGTAAGCTGCAAATCTTTATATCTTTAGAAAAATCAGATTTTATATTATGCTTTTTCAGCTCTTCGGCAAACAATAACGCCAGTTTTTCGTCCGGCATTTTATGCAGATATTGCTGATTAAACCATTTTGCCTTTTCGGGGCTAAATCTACTCCCGCTCTTACCAACTCTTTCAATAGAAAATTCTTCAATAAGTTCGTTAACACCCATAATTTCTCTTTCATCTCCTGGATTCCAACCCAATAATGCTAGCATATTAATAAAAGCTTCCGGCAAATAACCATCTTCACGATACCCCCTATATATCTCACCTTCGGGAGTTTTATATTCTATAGGAAAAACCGGAAATCCCATTTTATCTCCATCTCGTTTACTCAATTTACCTTTACCTTCGGGTTTAAGTATTAACGGAAGATGAGCAAAAAGAGGAGCTTTCCAACTAAGTGCCTCATAAAGCATTACGTGCAATGGCAAGGAAGGCAGCCATTCTTCGCCTCTAATAACATGACTTATTTGCATCAAATGGTCATCAACAATATTGGCAAGATGATATGTTGGTAATCCATCCGATTTAAATAAAACCTTATCATCTGTTTGGTTGCTGTTAAATTTAATTTCACCCCTTACTAGGTCGTTTATTACAATTTCCTTATCAATAGGAGTTTTAAATCTTACAACATAAGGAGTATTGTTTGCAATTAATTTTTCGCACTCTTCTTTAGAAAGAATTGTTGAGTTTTTAAGTTTTTCGCGAGTAAAGGCGTTATACACAAAAGGAGTTTTTGAATTCTCTGCCTCTTTACGCAAATTATCAAGCTCATCGGGAGTGTCAAATGCATAATATGCATTATCGCTGGCAATAAGTTTTGCTACATATTCTTTATAAATTCTACTTCGCTCACTTTGCTTATAAGGACCGTAATTACCCCCATTTTGCACACTTTCGTCTGGCTCTATACCACACCATTTCAATGATTCCACTATATATTCTTCGGCTCCCTTAACATATCGTGTTTGATCTGTATCTTCAATTCTTAAAATGAAAACACCACTGTGCTTTTTAGCAAACAAATAGTTATATAAAGCTGTCCTTACTCCTCCAATATGCAGTGGTCCGGTAGGACTTGGGGCAAAACGTACTCGTATTTTACTCATAAAATTGTTTTTTGCAAAATTATCAATAATTCATCACTATAAAAAACAAGATATTTATATTATAAGGAATTATAAATGATTATACTATATTTGCTTCTATAAAATAAAACTATGCACCCCAAATATAAAAAACAGCTAGTTTTAATTTTACTCTTCGGATTATTTTTAAGAGTATTATTTACTTTGTTTGGTGCTGAATTATATTTTGGAAGGTCTGATTTTTATTATCAAGAAGACACATATTCATATACACAAGCCGCAAAAAATCTTATAGATTATGGTAGCTATAAAACCTCTTTAGATGCTGATAATTATAGTACCGGTAGAACACCTACATATTCATTATTCATTGCATTAATATATCTAATTTCGGGGAAGAATATGTATATTGCAATGCATTTAATCATGTGGATTCAAGTATTATTAGACACATTGTGTATTATATTGTTGTTCTCAATATCACGTAAATTGTTTAATAGTCAAAGACTTGGGTTAGTAATTGCCGGGTTATATGCGATATATCCTTTTGTTATTCTCAGAACGCCATTAATTGCCAGCGAATCGTTGGGAATAATTCTAATGATAGTATCACTATACTTTTTTGTTAAAGATAAAAAATACGATTATTTAATTAGTGGAATTATTATTGGGGCTGCTATATTATGCAAAATTCAGATTGCAGCTATTATTCCATTTATGTTAGTTTATATTTTAATAACCAAATTAATAATTATAAAAAGACATATATTACATCTTGTCTTTTTTATATTAGGATTAGCAATTGTTTATTTACCATGGCCTATAAGAAATTATTATATTACAGGAGATGTTGTACTTACTCTTAGATTAGGCGGTGAATATGAAAGCATTGAATCTGATGTGTTAGCTTTTAAACAATACATAAATACCGTTCAGTCAGGATTTGAACCACAGCTTTCACAAATTGTAAACGGGAAATCTGTAGATTGGCCTCAAAAGTGTTATTTGAGTTACGAAGATTCAATAAAATTGCGAAAAGCAGAATATCTTTCTCAAAACTGCGGTTCAGGCTTTAGAAAGTATAGTACTTACTGGAACAAGGAGAATCACGGATTTTCGGGTACTGAAAGTTGCAATAAAGAAATATCTTCCTTATTTTCTGAACTTAGAGCTAAACAGATTGAAAAATATCCCTTTGATTATAAAGTTAAAGTTCCACTTGGTAATTTAAAAACAGCTCTACTAAAATCATCTCTACATGATGCACCCAACAAAGTAATCAGCTTCCTTGCTTTAGGGTTATTCATTTTTAGATCCTTATTATTACTTCTTGGGATTTTTGGTATTTATTTTATGATACGACATAAATTAATGTTCTGGATAATAAGTAGCGGATTCTTTTTACTCCTATATTATTATATTTGTTTTGTAACAAGAAATATAGAAATGCGCTACTTATTACCAGCTGATGTTTTAATGCTAATACCAGCAGCCTATCTAATTACTATCTCTTATAAATGGGTAGCAATCAAAATACAAAGACGTAAGCCGGAGCACTTTAAGATATAAAATTGTTTTAGTTAGAAAAATTAAACAGATACAACCTCTTTTACTTCAGGTACGTCTTTTTTAAGTTTTTCCTCCACTCCAAGTTTAAGAGTTTGCACACTATATGGACAAGAACCACATGCACCAAGCAGTTTAACTTTTACTATCATATCATCTGTAAGTTCTATAAATTCAATATCTCCACCATCAGCCACTAAGTAAGGGCGAACTTCGTCAATAGACTTTTTTATTTTTTCTGTTAATTCTTCCATTCTTATTAATTTTATTTATGAGTAACTTTTACAATTTTAGTTGGTTCAAACTTATCATTACGCTCATCAACTTCTTTTATAACATTGTCAGAAAGTTCTTCAAATGCTTTAAGAGTAATCTCGGTTTTAAACACAGCTGCAGGGTTACCATCGTCTCCGGCTTCTCTTACCGATTGCACTAAAGGAATTTGACCTAACAGAGGAACATTAAGTTCTTGTGCTAGTCTTTTACAACCTCCATCACCAAATATAAAATACTTATTATTTGGTAATTCTTCGGGAGTAAACCATGCCATATTTTCTACTAAACCTAAAACGGGAACTTCAATTCCATGGGTTGCGAACATTGCTACACCTTTTCTGGCATCAGCAAGAGCTACATCCTGTGGGGTGCTAACCACAATAGCACCTGTAACAGCAACTGTTTGTACTAATGTTAGGTGGATATCACTAGTTCCTGGAGGAAGATCTACTAAAAGATAATCTAGTTCGCCCCAATGAGTATCGAGCAATAGTTGCTTTAACGCTCCTGATGCCATAGGACCTCTCCAAACCAAAGCATTTTTTGGATCAACGAAAAAGCCTATTGACAAAACTTTTACTCCAAACTTTTCTATAGGAACAATAAAGTCTTTTTCTCCAATTTTAACACCTTTTGGTTTTTCGTTTTCAACACCAAACATTTTCGGGATACTAGGTCCGTAAATATCTGCATCAATAATACCAACTCTGTAACCACCTCTGGCAAGTGCAATAGCAAGATTAACAGCCACAGTAGATTTACCTACGCCTCCTTTACCGCTTGCAACTGCAATAATGTTTCTCACATCTTTAAGTGGCTTTTCAGGTTCTATTGGAGCTTCCTTTTTCTTTAATTTAGTATTTATGCTAAGCTCAAATTCATTACCGGCAAAATCAGTGATTTTATCGGTACATTCTTTTTTGATTTTACCTAAAAAAGGATCGTTTGCTCGCTCAAACAATAAGCTAAGTTCAATCTTTCCATCTTTAACCGAAAGATTTTCGATCATTCCAAGCTCAGTAATAGGTTTCCCTTTTTCTGGATGCAAAACCGTACTTAGAATCTCTCGTAGTTTTTCTATATTTGGTAACATCTTAATAATTTTTTTATAACACAAAAATACTGTTTATAAACAATAAACTAAATTTATTTAGACTTAATATTTAAAATTATTTGTATTCCGATACTCATTCATTTTAATTAAATGTAAATTAACTCAATAGGTAAAACAAAGTTTTTATTAAATTTGTGTAATATTATTAATTTAATAATTAGCACATTGATGAAACAGCTTATTAAACATATTGTTCTAACAATAATTATTATATTTTCAGTGTGTTCCTGTTTTAAAATTGAAACATATCCCCCCGAACCTCAAATTGAATTTATTAGTTTTATCATGACTGATTCTGTTGATTCATTTGAGAATCAGGGATTAATTGGAGAATTACGTTTTTCGTTTATAGATGGCGATGGTGATTTAGGATTTATACAGCCTGGCGATACTATTACCGAAAGCATCTCAAAAACTATTTTTATAAGTGCCTTTACAAAAATTAGTGGAGAATTTTTTGAAGATACAGGGAGAATCCCTTTAAATTATCGTATTCCATATTTTGAATCTGCCGGTAATAATAAAACCCTTAAAGGAGAAATAATCGTAAAAGATATAAATCACTACCCCCCATATAAAGGCGATACAATAAAATATAAATTCTATATTAAAGATAGAGCAGGCAATAAAAGCAATATTGAAGAAACTCAAGAATTAGTGTTAGAGTGATTCAAACTCAATTTAAGAATTTACATAAAATAAAACTACCTATTATACTGTGTTCCTTTTTCCGTTTCAGCTTTTGTTTGGTCAACATACACCTCTACAACTCTATTACCACGAAATAATGCTTCGTATTCAATATTTCCCTTAGGGTCGTAATAAATAGTTTTGCCTTCTTTAAGTCCATTTTTATAGTTAATTTCTGACTTTTTCACTCCATGGTCGTACCAAGATTCCCATTTACCATCAGGTTGGTCATTAAGATACTGTTCAATTCTTATACGATCACCGTTATTATTATTCATAATCCATTTATCGACTTTTTTTCCAAGCTCGTATTTACCTGAAATCAGATTTATACCTTTAATATTATAGGTTTTGTAATTGCCATGTAGCACGGAGTGTTCTTCTGAATCAACGTATAACCGCTCTTTGCCTTCGCTGGTAATAATTATGTAAGCCTCTTCTAGTTGCTTTTTCCCATTTGGATACCAATAAGTTGCATTCCCGGAATATAGTCCATTTGTGTAGCTAATTTCAGATTTCTTTTGTCCATTTTCGTACCAGCTAATCCATTTATTATTCATTTTTCCGTACTCAAAATCTCCCTCTAATTTAACTTGACCATTTTCGTAATACTCTTTCCAATATCCTACCTCAGCATCATTCTCGAACTGTCCTTCGCGAAACATATTACCATTTTCAAAATAGATTAAATAATCGCCGTCTTTAACTCCATTATTATAATTTACAATTTTCCATATCTGGCCGTTTTCGTACCAATAAGTCCATTTACCATCCATTTTACCGTTTAAGTAATGTCCCTCGTTGCCTTTCTGTCCATCACGCCTCCAATAAGTCCACAAACCGTGTTGAATATCGTTTTTAAAATTACCTTCTATGTCCTTTTTACTGTCTGAATGATACCAATGAGCCTTACCATTTTTTAAACCATCTTTATAGTTTATTTCCGCTTCGAGCTGTCCGTTTTCGTAATATTTTTTTTGTATCCCATTTCTAACACCGGCTACATAAGTATTAACACTACGTCTATTCCCGTTTCTATACCAAAAGTTCCAAGTTCCCTCTCGCTCACCGTCTTTTATTTTACCCTCCATTTCCTTTTCACCTGTTATATACCAATAAATACAATCGCCATTTTCATAGTTAATAATGCTTTTTTTATTTCCATTAGCATACCATTCTTCCCAAGTTCCAATTCTATTTCCTAACAGAAAATTTCCCTCTGATTTTTTATTTCCATTTTCGAAATAATATATCCAATTTCCATGCTCATAGCCATCTTGAATATCTCCCTCTGACTGCTTTGCCCCAGATTCATAAAGCTGAGTCATATGTCCGTTGTAATTTTCAACAGTAGTTTTACCTTCAGGAGAATTAAAAGTAATTATCTTACCAAAACCATTATCATACAAAATCTCCATTTTAAGTTTTTCTTCAGGATAATAAAATCTCCAAATACTATCTTTAATGGATAAATCGTAATATCCTGTAAGTTTTAAGGAACCATCTTCGTACCATTCAGAAAATTCTCCATTAAGTGTATTACCATAATAACTATAGCAATCTTTTTTACTCCCATTCCTATAAAATGTTTTATTTAAGCCATGAATCTCTCCTTTATAAAAATCTACTTCTTGTAGCAAAACTCCTTCAGAGCTATAAAACTTCCATTTTCCTATTTCCTGCCCTAAATAATACGAGCCTTCAGTTTTAATATTCCCATTAGAATAATACTCTTTGAAAGGTTCAATTTCTTGAGCTACGGAGCATAAACTAAATAAAACTAATGTAATTAATAATAATTTTTTCATATAAATCTGCTTTTTTACAAAACAGAACTAAACTACATTTTATTATTTACATTAAACTATATGTTTCCTAATTTATTTTTAACAATCTTATGGTAAAAACCTTTTAAAACTTAAAAATTAATTACTTTTTCGCTAAAATCTTAAGTTTTTTTTGATTATATCAAAATATTAACATATATTTGTTGATAACTTTTTAAAACTCTTGACTATGAAGAAGTTTACCGTAATATGTTTTTTGTTGATAATGTCAATATCAACAATTTTTGCTACTATCGAAACAACAAAACTCGAAGGAGTATTTCAAGGTTTAGACTTATATGTTAATAACCCAATGCTTGACGAAGGTGAAGGTATAAATTACTGCATCACAAGTATTGAGATAAACAATGAGCCGTATAATGACGTTATAAACTCAAGTGCTTTCAGGATAGCACTTTCCGAAATGCCATTAGAATTAGGAGAACCAATTAAAATCTTCTTAAACCACGAAGCAAACTGTAAACCTAGAATAATTAATCCGGAAATACTAAAACCATTAAGTACTTACGAACTTGTAGATATGAATTTAGGTTACGAAAACTTGCTTGAGTTTACAACCAAAGGCGAGAGTGCTAAATTAAGTTTTAAAGTGCAACAATATAGATGGGGTTCGTGGATAGATGTAGCGGTTGTTGCAGGCAAAGGTGGACCAGATAATCAGACATATAAAGTAAAAGTATATCCTCATAATGGCGAGAATAAGTTTAGAATATTACAAAAAGACCATTTGCATAAAGTTAACATGAGCGACGAAAAAATTCTATATGTAAATAAAGATAGTGTTACCATTATGACTAATCTTAAAAAGGTAAAGAAAGAGCTCCTTTTTTCAGGAGAAACTTATTACATAATGCAAAACGAATTTGGAGAAGAAGTGCTTGAAGGATACGGTGATAATATTAATACTTCAGAACTTGAAAAAGGGATGTATTATTTAAGATATTCAAACACGTGGGCAGAACTTAAAAAGAAATAATAAAATATTTACTGTAAATTGTAGGGGCATACAAGCCCCTTTTTTTATTTTTGAGAAATGGATATTTCAAGATATATCAAAAACATATTTGAAATTAAATCTGAGAATGATTTTAATCACTTGCTTCTACAAGCTATTGATTA
>JAQVOJ010000123.1 GCA_028702675.1 Bacteroidales bacterium | reverse complement strand
AGCGAGCCAACTGCGACGTTTGATATTAATGGAGATATTCGTATTCGTTCTGAAGCTTCCGAAAATTTTGTTCTTACAAGTACCGAAGACGGAAGCGGAGAATGGAAAGAATTAAAACTTGAATTAAATGAAAACACACTAAGCCTTGCAAATCATAATTCTGAGGTTGATTTAAGTGGATTTTTTCTATGGAGTAAAACTGGTAATAATATTTATTATAACAATGGCTCTGTAGGTATTGGCACAAGTACTCCTAATCAAGCCTCAAAACTACATATAGTTGGTAATTCAAAAGCAATATATTTGCAACCTATTATTAATTCCGGCGGTAACGGATATTCAGATATTAGTTTTTATAATCCGTCTCAACAACATGATAGCTGGACTATACGTGCACATGTAAATGATGAAGAGAAGGGTAATTCTTTGATGTTTTGGTCAAGGATTGGAGCTCCACTATTAGTTTTAGGCAATGATGTTAAAGTTGGGATAGGAACCGCTGAACCGAAAGCTAAACTGCATGTTAAAGATGATAGAATAATTGTTGAAAAGAACCAAAAATCCATTCATATTAATGCATCTAATCCAAATGCTGAGATTGGAAGTTCAACTGGTGAAATCAAATTTTGGTACACAGATGGTGTAGGGTACAATAATATTTTTGTTCAAGATTTGTATTCACCGTATGGTAAGGTTGGAATTGGAACGATTACCCCTTCCTGTAAACTAGATGTAAACGGTGTTGCAAAGTTCGGAACCCAAACAAGATATATAAGAGTTGGGAAGTTTGGGTCGAGTTTACATATCGATTCTTTTGACGAAACTTTAAATATAAACAGAAATACAGGAAACGGCACATACTTTGGGGGTGTTGTAAAAGTAGGAGACAAATTAAAATTAAACCAAAACGGAAAAATATGGGCACAAGAAGTGAAAGTGAAACTAAATGATCCGTATCCTGACTATGTATTTAAACAAAACTATGAAATAATAAGTTTGAAGGAACTAGAAACGTATATAAAAAACAATGGACATTTGCCCAAAATACCTACAGAGAACGAGGTCATTGAAAATGATGGCTACGATTTAGGTGCATTTTGCTTAATTTTACTTGAGAAAATAGAAGAGCTAACAATTTACACTATCGAACAGGAAAAAAGAATTAATGAATTAGAAAATAACTCAAAAGAATAATGCGAAATATGAAAAAACTAATTCCCATATTACTAATTTCAATTCTGTGTTTATTCTCATACGATAGTCTGGCACAGGGAGCTAAGTCGCCTACCTTATTAGTAGATACCGGTAAATTAGAAAATTTTACATATTACTACAACAAACAAAATAAGATTAGACTTGAAAATAGACGTTCAAATTATTACCCCAGCAACGAAGATATTAGATCAATGTATTTTAAAAATGGAAGTTTGAACGGGAAAAATGGAGAGATAGAATGTGAAAGAGGATTTATCAAAAGAAAAAGAGTTTCGTACCCTGTAAAAAACAAAGAAATTTTTAACAAAGTATTGCCGGGTGTTGATATGTTATTTGAATATGCTGTTTATATTATGGAGGATTGTGAGACAAAGAGCTACCAACAGCGATTCTTTGCTAAATATAATGGGAAATACTATACGTGTGGAAGTTTCAATTTATTACTGGAACAATTAGGTTTAACCGAACAGTTTAGTGTTGAAGAAAAAATAGAATGTGTATTAAATTGGAGATATTGGCTATTTGATCAAAATATAGAAATACTCCGAATAGAACAAACTAAAGAACAAATGCCTTACGATACAGTTGTATATCATCTTATTTCTCCGGATTCCGACGAACGTCATGCATCATTTGTGCATAATGACTACGAAGCTAAATATTATGGCAGAATTATGCTTGAAGGAAAAGAAATGGAATTTTATGCTACTGTAGTTGGAGACAAAAGATTTATTAAATCGATTTACTTGTTTGAACCGGGTACCAAAACAATATATCAGAGTAATAAGAATAGTAAATACAATTTAGGATTATATATTGAAGGTTATAATTATAACACAGAAGGTAGTAGCAAAAATGAATTTAATTATATTCGAGTATATATAAATGATGAAAATACTGAGCTTACAGGGACACAACAACAACATGAAGAAGTAAATAAATACTGTGTCGTCTATTATTACCCAGCAAATGCATCAGAAGTAATTCTTAATATACCACATTCTTATGTTGAAGGTTTCAATAAAGCTGACATAATAGTTGAAAGTGTTGGGTCAGCAGAAAATCATTCTTTATATTTTGAAGAATTAGATGTATATTATCCTACCGGTGTAAGAGCAGATATTACCGGTTTGCCTTCCGGTATGTATAGAGTTCGTTATCGTCAGAATGGCACGCAAAACTTTTTAGATATGGAATATTTGTATATTATTCCGGAATCCTATGCTTATTACCCATTATCTGCTACAGGACAGACCCTAAAATCTTCGTACTTATCGCAAATGTTTGGTTTTAACTATTCTGCTGCAAACACACATATAGGCTATATTAAATCGAGAATGAACGAAGTATGTTCAAAGTACATAAATGATGGGTTAATTGGTGCGAATGAGTTTTTTGATAATGATGGAACAATTGAGGTGTTTCTTGTACCCCCGGAAGCAGATAATCAGGTTTTTGGAGGTTATCCGACATATTATAGAAGCTATCTTGAATCTGATGCTGGTGCTAGTATGATTGGGTATAATAATGAAGATAGAACAAAATTCAAATTCAGAGCTAATTATCAAAATTTTTCATTGTATAATGTTTATGGCAATGAATCAAATTTTATAGCATATTTAGCAGCACACGAAGTTTTTCATTGGATTACGAGGTCACTGGTTCCTTTATTGAGAACAACAACTTCAATAAATGGAGTTGATTTCGAATGGCTTGATGAAGGCTTAAGTACGATGTCGCAGGCATATTGCTATCCTGATCTGGAATTACAACAGAATTCTTCTTTTGAAAATAAATGCAAGCATTATATTACTCATTCTCAAGAAAAATTTAAAGGGATATTTTCACAAACCTATTCTACTAGTATTTCACCTTATAACAGAGGGCTTTTTTTTTATTATCTAACGCAGCAACAAGGACTTGGTGTTGATTTTATAAAAGGTATTTTAACAAATTTTCAAACTATGCAAGATGTGTCAAACAGCAATTATGAAGATAAAATAAAAGAACTATTTGAATCTGCTAATAATCAAATTTCGAACCCAAGTTTTAGCTCCAGCGATGAAATACTGGCTTCCTTTTCTTCTGAGTTTATTAAAAAGCAATTTCTAGGTAATCTGTTAAATTACGAGAATCAGGACTTTTATTCTATGATACTAGGGTCAGGTACTGAATATTTGCTATTAAACTATGGAGGTATTGCTAATCATAAAGAAGTTGCACCTACTGATGGACAAATGCATATTGACCTGCAAATACAAGATGAAAATGGACAATATGGTAATTTTTATTGTGCAGTTGGGGTTTGGGATCAGAACAATAATTTTGTAGAAGGCAGTTTTCAGGAATTTTACTTAAATCAGGAATTGTACGAATGGTATCCGGTTTTAGATGTGAATCAGGGACATAAAGCTTTGGCTATTTTGTTGAAATTGAATGAAATAGAAGAGCAGGAAACAGTATCATATCTTTTAAATATGCAATTTCAGGAAGCAGGAGCTCCTTTAACTTGTGATTTTTGTTGTAATTACGAACAGATAAATAGTCAAAACGAAAATTCAGTTCAAATAGCGCCAAATAATTCCGTAAGATACGAAAGTATTTGTACAGGAGAGGGGTTAAGTTATTATTGGAATTTTGAAGGAGGAGAACCTTCTGTTTCTAATTCTGCTAACCCGCAGGTTTACTATTCTACTCCAGGTGAATATAATGTAAGTTTACAAGTTATTAATGCAAGTAACGAAGAATGCATAGATTCCAGAGAAGATTATATAATGGTTTGGGGATATGGTTTTCCGGTAGCTGCATTTGGAGTAAATGGAAGTACGATTATTAACCCTGGCGACCAGGTTCAGTTTATCGACCAAAGCTTCAATTCTGCGTATGTAACTTGGTCTTTTCCTAATGGAGAGCCCAATACCTCAGATGAGCAAAACCCTGTTGTAACATATTATGAACCAGGTATTTATAATGTGTCGCAACAAGCACACACTCCTCCCGAATCGCACGGGCTTACTAGTTGGAATTACATAACAGTTTTAAACCCCAATAATTTAGAAATAAATTGCATAATTGAGGATCTGGTTTTGCCTAATGAGTCTGTTTATGCTACAGCACACTTAGTAGCAGCTCCAGACAATAATTCTTTTTACACTTATGTATTCGACTTCGGAGATGGATTTATAAATGAAATAGAAACAAATGAACTTTGGGTTTCATCAGATTGGCATTCTTACTATCAGCCAGGAGATTATGACTTTGTGCTATCTGTATATAACGAAAACAACAACTTGGTTTCGTCATGTACAAAAACGATATTTGTGAGAGATATTTTTCAACCAATTGATGTTAATCTGGTTTTAGAACCAGCCAATCCCGCACTTGGGGAACCATTTGAAATTACTGTTGAATCTGATGCTTATGGAGATGCAGGCTACACATGGTTTTCAAATGGGACACATTTTAATTATCATACCGATGTTTTTAATCATACTATAAGTGTAGCTGGCTCATACACATACAGGGTACAAGTTAGCGACAATTCCGGAAGACCACCCGGAGAAGATGAAATTACAATCTATTTTGAAGAACCGGGTGAATGTTTTGTTGCTATGGTGGATTTCGAAACCGCCTGTTTCCAATATGGCGAGCCCATGTATGTAAAAAGCACATCATATTGTTCTAACTCGGATAATTGTATTGCTTATAATGGCAATAATAATTTAAATGAGATAACTGATTTGAGATGGACATTGGTGCGGATTTTTAGTGGTGATTATGATTTGATAGGACAAAAACATTGTAGCATTGATGAAGAATCTTACAATATTTGTAGCTTAGAACTTCCATCTGCCGTGGGTGGTAGTGGTTATTATGTTTTAGTTTTAGAAGTATGGAATAGGTTTGATATTTCTGATATTGAAATACAAAGCTACTCAGACCTAGAAATATATTACTCAACCGATCATTTGCAAAATCCATATTACGATAAGATTTGGATGAAACTTGAAATTTCTGGAGGCACTAACTATACAGGTACACAATATTTATGCGGCTGGCATTTGACTAATAGAACATATACGAAGAAAATAATTATAGCAGGTGATCACAATGGATGTACATATACAGTTAATCCTGATGATAATATAAACTTCTTTGCAAAAGAATTTATAACATTGCGAAAAGGATTTAGCGCTTTACAGGAGTCCGAATTTACAGCAAAACTCTCATGTGGTAATATACCACTAATTAACTTATACAACCCCATTTTTTATAACAAATACGATATAATTACAAATTCAATAATTATTTACCCAAACCCAACAAACAATTTTCTTAATATAGATTGTTCTTCAATACTCAATAATTGCGATTCTAATGAAATAGAAATATCTGTTTATGATACAAATGGAAAAAAAATACTTTCAAATAATTATAAAAACATGCTGATAATACAACTAAATCTTGAAGAATTTGCACCAGCCGAATATTACATTAAAATTCAGACAGAATCTGAAGATTATTTTGAAAAAGTAATAGTTCAGCGATAATAAATAACTACAAACTTAAACCTTATGAAAAAAGCAATATTAATTATAACACTATTTCTTTTACCAATGCTAATGTTTTGCCAGGCAGATAAAACGAATTATATATATATAAGCGGAGGAGTATATCATTTGAATCCTAATTATGGAACAGGTAACTTTGACATCGAAAACTCTGGTTACCGTTTTCCTTTTTTTTCAAATGAGTTTGGACTAAAAATAGAGAGGGATTATCAACATTTTTGTTGGGGATATGGTTTCGCTATTATTCAAAATCGTAGAAAAGGAGCTGTAGATTTTTTTTTATGGAAAGACGAAAGCATTTTAACAAAAACATTTTTTTCAGTTCCATTCTATGCCGGATTAAAAACAAAAAACTTCAAGTATAAAATAGGTATAGGTATTGACTACTTTCTTTACTTATACCTGAACTATTCATATACTAATATAAGTGGAATAGAAGAAACTGGTCGTGATGCAAACAGACACAACGATTTTGAGCCATGGTGTATTGGGTTTCTATATGGTGAAATTCCATTTTCTCTGCATCTGGAAGCAGAAATAGGCTATACTTTTACACTTGCAGAGAAACACAAATTTGGTGTATCGTCAAGTTTCAAAATGTTCGAGGTAGTTTCTTTGTACGGCAGAAATTATTCATATACTAACACTGAATTGCAAACCAAGTCGTATTATTATCCTATATCTGTTTCATTGTCGGTTGCTTATTATTTACCTAATAAATAATATGAAAATTCACACACAATGATTAGTATAAATCTTGAAGAACTTGCACCAGCAGAATATTATATTAAAATTCAAACAGAATCTGAAGATTATTTTGAAAAAGGATTAGTTCAGAAGTAATAAATGACTACAAACTAAAACATTATGAAAAAAGCAATATTAATTTTATCCTTATTTTTTCATCTATTCTTAATGTGTATTACGAGCAAAGTCTATTCGCAAGAAAAGCAGTT